>VYFM01000604.1 GCA_009842375.1 Candidatus Poribacteria bacterium
GGATATCATAATAGGTGATCCATTTTTCGATGAACAGTTTGTAATCAAAGGGAATAATCCTGAAAAGATAAAGTTATTGCTTGCTGAACCGAAAATAAAGGAATTATGTCAAAAACAACCGCATATACATTTCTCAATCAAAGATGATGAAGGTTGGTTTGGCACAGAATTTCCTGAAGGTGTTGATGAGTTATATTTTAGTTGTGGTGGTGTTATCAAAGAAACAGAACGACTAAAAAACCTATTTGGTTTGTTCTGTATTACATTACAAAGACTGGTTCAAATAGACTCCGCCTATGAAGACGATCCACAAGTTCAGTTGAAATAGATCTCTGTAAAAAGACAAAAAAGTTGACACATACAAATATATATGTTAGACTTCTAAACGCATCAAGAACATATCTTAACATAGACAAAATGCGGAGTGAACTTCGTGAAACAAAATGATTCAAAACAATCAGGTCTAACCCTGGTCCAGATACTAATAGTCGTAGTGATACTTGCTGTCATTGCCGCTGTTTTATTAGCACCACGGTTGCTTGGGCAAGCAGGGCGCGCGCTCCAAACACGTGCTGCTGAAGATATTGAGACTCTCGGCATCGCACTTGACAGGTATGCAAAAGACAATGGGGATTATCCATCTACTGAACAAGGTTTGAAGGCATTATGGGAATACCCAGAAAAACCTCCTATTCCGATATATTGGTTAGGTCCATATATTCAAATCCCTATAACTGAGGATCCTTGGGGAAAACCATATATTTATATCCGTCCAGGTGTCCATGACCCTTACGGTTATGACCTACTCTCATTTGGAAGTGATGGCGTAGAAGGTGGATCAGGTGAAGCTGAAGATGTTGTCAGTTGGATTCGCCGTGATGAATAACATCTTCTAAGTTTTATACATTGTTAGTCTCAATGACAACGTAAAGCAACTGCTTATTGGAAAAAGGAATTATTACCATGAAAATAAACGATATTGAGGTAATTAAAGTCCGAGTACCGTATCACGATGGTATTTATGAATTGATGACTCGACGGAATCTCTATCAGATTGATCATGTTTACAAAGTACATACTGATGAGGGAATCACCGGAATTGGGGATGGTTCATTTCAATCTGACGAATCACTTCAGAGATTTATCGGTAGAAATCCTTTTGAGTTCATGAGTGGTTGGGCACCGACACCTCTGCAGCAAGCTTTTTACGATATAATGGGTAAATCACTCGGTGTACCAGTGCATCAATTATTAGGTGAAAAAGTTAACGACAAAACTTCTTTCGGTTATTGGTCGATTGATATGACACCTGAGGAATGGGCAGCAGAGGCTAAACATGCATACTCCATCGGATATCGACTCCATAAAATCAAAGCACGACCTTGGTTTGAGGTGCGTGAGCAAGTTGAGGCAATTGCATCGGTAGTTCCGGATGATTTTCAACTACGCGTAGATGCTAATGACTCATTTGAGACTCCAGAACATACGCTTGAGGTTGTCCGTCAACTAAAAGATTTCAATATTGAGTCATTTGAAACACCGATACCACAATCAAATATAGATGGATACCAAGAGATTAAACGACACACAGATATGCCGATTACAATACACTTCGGAAATCCTGATCCGGTAAAAGCAATTCGTGCAAATATGAACGATTCTTTTATAATCGCCTATCCAGATTCACGTGCAGCCAATGCTAAACGGGAAGCGATTATCTCCGACGCTGCACATCTTCCAGTATGGATACAAATTGTCGGTCTTGGCATAACGACCTGTTACGTCATGCACCTTGCTGCGGTAATGAAAAATGCCACAATGCCTGCAATTACGTTAAATGCATTACGTGCTTATGATATTGTTACACCTTCAACTATTCCACTTGATGAAGGATACGCGACAATACCCGATAAACCGGGGTTAGGAGTCGAATTAGATGAAGATGCCCTTGACAACTGTCGTGTTTAATTGCGTTCTGACATGAAAGGAGAAAATAATGAAAACAACTATATTATGTGTGACCATATTATTCGTTATAGCAACCATGTCTGTTCAGGCTGCGAAACTTGGTTTAGCAAGTGCATGGTTATTTGAAGAAAACGGTGGAAAGGTAGCAAAAGATGTTGTCGGTGGACACGATGGTGATATCAAAGGTTCAGTGGAATGGACAGATAATGGAAAATTCGGTGGAGCATTAAAATTCCCTGGTAAGGGTGATAGTTACATCCGAATTGACCACGCTGACGTTTTCAACTCCGATCCATATACTTTTGTTGCTTGGGTCAAATTGAATGCTGCCTCGTGGCAGTACGTCGTGTGGCGGAATGGGGATGTTTGGCCCGAACCAGAAAATGTTCGTCATCTTGATATATGGATACATCAAGATGACTATCCTGTGTTTATGTGGCATGTCAATGGACAAGTTGGTCGAATTGATGGTAAAACAATCATTGCCGATGGAGAATGGCATCATATTGCCAAAGTCTATGATGGTAAGAAGGTACAGATGTTCATTGATGGTGAACTTGATGGAGATGCACCAAGTGGTGGAACTCTTGATACCAGTGATACTCCCATCTGGATTGGTGCGCGTCCAGGAGACGTTGCTGCTACAGGACTCTTTGATGATGTAGGGTTCTTTACAAAAGCACTTACTGAAGCACAGGTAAATGATGTCATGGATAATGGGTTAGAAGATTATGCTGCTGTTGAGGCAGCAGGAAAAGCAACCACTACTTGGGGGTTGCTAAAGTCTAACAGATAACTGAAGTTGGCACATCAAGGTGCCAAACAGAAATGGAGATGATGCACTATGCAAATGCATGTTGGTGGTGAATGGGTTGATAAAGCAAATAAAATAGACGTACTGAGTCCTTTTGACGGATCTGTTGTTGATACCGTTCCAAAAGGGGATGCCAGTGATGTTGAAACAGCGATACAAACCGCGGAACGCGGTGCAAAAATCATGGCTGGGTTGACAGGCTATGAACGTTATGAGATTTTACGTAAAGTCGCCGACTTGATGGTAGAAAAGGTAGATGAACTTGCTGAAGTAATAACTCGTGAAGAGGGTAAGATATTAGCAGAAGCGACAGTCGAAGCCACTCGTGCTTCAGAAATCATCGCACTTTCCGCAGAGGAAGCAAAACGATTAACCGGTGAAACAATACCGCTTGAAGGAGCACCAGGGGTAAAAAACAAACTTGGCTTTACTGTGCGTGTGCCTTGTGGTATTGTTGCAGGTATCAGTCCGTTTAACTTTCCGCTGCACCTTGTTTGTCACAAAGCAGGTCCCGCGATTGCTGGTGGTAACGCTATTATTATCAAACCAGCCACAGATACACCACTCTCCGCACTGAAGTTGGTTGAACTCTTTTTGGAAGCAGGTACACCTCCAGAAGCGATTCAGTGTGTTACAGGTCCCGGAGGAGAAATTGGGGATACACTTTGTGCTGATCGACGCGTTAGGAAGATTACCTTTACTGGCAGCCGTGATGTTGGTGAACATATCTGTAAGGTAGCAGGATTGAAACGGGTTACAATGGAACTCGGGTCAAATTCACCGCTAATCGTTATGCCAGATGCAGATCCGGAAAAGGTAGCACGTGCTGCAGCAGCGTCCGGATATTCTAATGCGGGTCAGGTATGTATCTCTACGCAACGTGTCATTGCACACGAAAAAATATACGGTGATTTCTTGGATGCGTTCCAAGCAGAAGTATCACAAATCGGTATCGGTAATCCGTTGGAGTCCGGTATTCGCATGGGACCAATGATCCGTGAAGGTGATGCTACACGAGTATCCGAGTGGATTCAAGAAGCTGTATCAGATGGTGCGGAACTTCTCATGGGTGGTGAAAAGCAGGAACAGTTTGTAACCCCTGCTATCCTTGCTAATGTAAAACCGGAAATGAAAATATCCTGTGACGAAGTATTCGGTCCTGCTGTCGGAGTAACTCGTGTCAACGATATTGACGAAGCAATTACCCTTGCTAACGATACAAACTATGGACTCAGTGCCGCTATCTTCACACAGAACATAGACTGGGCAATGCGGTTCGTTCGTGAGGTAGACTCTGGAAACCTTATGGTTAATTGGGGTACCCAGTGGCGTGCAGACTTGATGCCGTATGGCGGTGTCAAAGAGAGCGGTATGGGCAAAGAGGGTCCCAAATACGCAATAGAAGAAATGACAGAATTAAAGATGGCTATATTCCACCTGGAATAGTTTAGTTAATGGTTAAAATTAATAATATATCCGCTG
>VYFM01000562.1 GCA_009842375.1 Candidatus Poribacteria bacterium
TAATAGATAAACCACAGAAAACGCAACGGTTCAGGATAATAAAGTTGCTTCTGGTGTTAAATTTGACGATCTGTGTGTTTGCAACTAACGTGTCATCTGCGGTTAAAGTAGAAGATATCATCAAACATTTAGATCAACTCTATCGTAGCGAGACGAGTCATGCAGACATGGAAATGCAAATCGTTACACCGCACTGGGAACGCACACTAACAATGACGGTATGGACACAGGGAACAGACAAGACCTTTATTCGGATAACAGCACCGAAAAAGGAGAAGGGTGTAACCACATTACGTCTCGGTAAAGAGATGTGGAATTACCTACCAAAAGTTAACAAAACATTCAAAATTTCACCTTCTATGATGATGGGTTCTTGGATGGGTTCTGATTTCACGAATGACGATTTGGTTAGACAATCCTCAATGGTCGACGATTATACCTACCAACTCATTACACCAGAGGATGCTTCTCCAGATTATCTATATGTTGAACTCGTACCTAAAGAAGAAACACCAATTGTTTGGGGGAAGATTATTGCTGCTGTACGAGTAAGTGATTATCTACCAGTGTGGCAGCACTTTTACGACGAGAAAAACAAATTAATGCGTATTATGAATTTTAAAGAGATAAAGAAATTCGGTGGAAAGACCTTACCCTCTGTCATGGAAATTGTCCCGACAAATAAGGAAGGGCACAAAACTGTTGTTCGGTTTGTGAATGCGGTCTTTGATTCTAAACTTGATGATAAGATTTTTACACGCAGGAATCTACAGAAAAGGAATTAAACATGTATCTGTTTGGTAAAAGCAAATGTATATTGTTCCAAATATGCCTGTTTTGCGGTATTGTGATCAACCTCTCGGTGCATGCACAATCGACCGACCTGACGAAAGATTTCGGTATTGGGTCGCAAGGTGCGACACCTGCATTTGGCGGAATGAGTTTCAAATATAACGGACTCGCACCAGTATATTTTCAAACAATTGGTCGTTTTATTCTAATTGATAAGAACGCTGATCACATGTTAGGTGCAGGTGTTTCGTACGCCATATTTGAACATCGTGGTAAGTGGAACGAAGCACGACTTTATTTTTCATTGGAAGGTGGTTGGCGATATAAAAAAGAAACGGATATGGTAAAAGAGACTGTAGAAACTACGACATTGGCAGCCGGAATCTCTTTTGGTGGTGAACTTGTTTTTTCGCTTGGTGGAATTCCGCTTGGATTGAATCTCGGAATTGGTCAAGGATTTGGTAGAGAACAGAGTAATTCTCAATCTAATGGTGTCGCTGGTGTATATGTCGGAGCTGGTATACATGCCTATTTTTAGAACTATTGCACAATGTTTGTTCTGCATATCGGTTCTCGGTATAACGCTAATCGGTTGCTCAAAGAAAATCCGTGAGGATGTTAAATCTGTATCTATTACTCCATTCACTTATGACAAGTATGAGATAGATACAGGAACAGCGAAACACCAGACCATTGTATCAGGTTTCCTTCTGGGTGGTGCAGTCGCAGATATTGCTGTCGTGAACATTGATAAGGACAAATCACGTCATCTACATGTCTATACATTCAAAAACAGTGGATGGGAATTGGGACTCAACACAACATTACGTCAACAAGTGTTATTCGTTGACATAGCAAATTTTGATGGTCATGATAGACTGATTACTTATGAACCCGGTCATCTGAATTGGTTTGATATTGACTCCGATACGGAACGCGTTCTGATAGACATTGATATCAAATGCAACGGACTAAATGCGAATAAAATTCCACATATTGACATCACCCGTGACCTAAATGGAGATGGACGTGATGATTTAGTTCTACCGAATATTGATGGTTTCTGGATTTCTACTCAGATGGATAACGGTTCGTTTAGTGAACCCATAAAAGTGGGACCACCCGATCCATTCCTTGACGAGAAACCAATGGACGAATCCCGCAGCTACAGAGAGGTAGGGATAAACACCTTGACGGTGTTCTGGTATCTGAGTCGACTACATCAGATGGATTATGACCAAGACGGACGTATTGATCTTGTGTTCTGGAATGAAGATCATTTTGATGTTTATCTGCAACGTGCTGATGGAATGTTTTCTACAGATGCTGTAACCTTCACTGTAGATGTGTCATTTGATACAGACGGTGCATACGCAATTGCCTTTGCTTTTAGCGGTGAAAATCTATTCTCGCTTATGTTTGGCTTCCGAGAGAACAGCAAACATAAAATGCTACACATGTTTCGTGATTTCAACTGCGATGGAGTAGCGGATATGGTAATTCACACCTTAGAAGGTCGGAGTCTTGGGAAACAGCACAGTTTGTATCAAGTACATTTCGGTGAACAGGCAAACAATGGAACGAAATTCTCGCAGGATATAGATTTGACAATTCGACCAACAGGCAAGGCTGGAGGATTACTTCCGTGGGGTTATGCTTATCAATGGTGGCAGGATATTGATGGAGATGGACAGATTGACATTTTGTTTAAAGATGTAAAAACTGCCATCGGTGGCATGGTGCGAGCAATGGTTGGCAATTCCATTCCGATTGATCTTGCATTTTTTCGAATGGAAGAAGGGATGTATCCACACAAACCCACTGTCACTCGTAGACTTAGACCCTCATTAGAAATTTTTAACGCACAAGGTGTTTTCTTCCCAGCAGTTCTGCTGGGGGATGTAAACGGGGACAACCGTTCGGACCTAATAGTCGGTAAAAATTGGTCGGAGATGAATGTATATCTTGGTATACCGGGACCGAAGTTATTAACACGGGACCCACAAAAAGTCACGGTTGCTATGCCTCACGATGAACGAAATATGCGGTTAGTAGACTTAAATAAAGACAACAAACAGGACATTCTCATATACCATCCATCTTCTTCAGAACCACATAGGGTGGTTATGTTAAAGACACGTTGAAACAATACCTTTCATTTCTTCTATAATGATACTGAAAATTGCGTTTCGTAACATCTTCCGTCAAAAACGACGTACAATCCTAACAGCCTTGGCAATGATTGTCGGATTTACGCTGTCATCACTGTTCATAGGGTGGTCTGATGGCATATATTCTGACATCATATCAACCTTCACGCGAAACCGAATTGGACATATACAGGTACATTCTGAAGATTATCGGGACAGACCTTCTATCTACAAAACCATAAGTGACTATGAACCCATTGGTGAAACAATACAAGACATTTCAGGTGTTGAAGCGTGGACACCGCGGGTTTATGCAGCTGGACTTGGGTCAGTTGGTGAAAAGAGTACAGCTGTGCAAATCGTTGGAGTTGATGTTGTACGAGAAAATTCTGCCACACAATTTAAACAGAAAATAGTCAAAGGTAGACTCTTTCCAGAATCAGCGGCAAATGAAGCAGTAATTGGGAATAAACTTGCTAAGATTCTCAAAGCAGAAGTGGGAAGCGATTTTGTAATTTTCTCTCAAGCCGCAGACGGTTCACTTGCAAATGACCTATATAAGATTGTCGGTATAGTTGAGAGTGGTGATGACATAACAGATCGAACGACTTGTTATCTAAACCTTACTGCTGCACAAGAACTGTTTGTACTTGACAGACACATTCACGAAATCGTTGTGATTGTCTCCAATATCAATCATGTTGGCAGCATAACAAATAAAATGAAAGAAAACCTTACTGATTCAACACTTGAGGTGGCACCGTGGCAAGAGGTTGCAAAGTCCTTCTATACTGCTATGAAAACTGATCAGCAGGGTGATGCTATTGGACGTTTCGTTATTCTGTTTATTGTTGCTATGGGTGTTCTCAATACTGTTTTGATGTCGGTATTGGAGCGGACGCGTGAATATGGACTGTTGAAGGCTGTCGGTACAACACCGGTGCAAATCTTTTGGTTAGTCCTGTGTGAAGTGGCAATCATTGCGATTGCAAGCATAGTTATTGGAGCATTTTTCGGCACACTATTCAACTACTTACTATCCGTATACGGTATTACACTACCAGAAGAAATGACTTATGGTGGCATGAAATTTGGAACGATGCATGCCGAAGTAAATGTGCGAAGTCTAATGATTCCAACTATCACGGTGTTCTGTTCCGCGATGTTAGTAAGTCTATATCCAGCAATAAAGGCTGCACGAATTCTACCCGCAAAAGCAATGCGTGTACATTAATTTGTGCTCGTTATATACGATTATTGTAGCACAATTATTTAGTTTGCATTCTACAGAGGCACAAACTACAGGGATATTT
>VYFM01000519.1 GCA_009842375.1 Candidatus Poribacteria bacterium
GACTTACAGATTATTATGACAATTTATCATTTTGAAATGGTATTTAGGATTAAGTTCCATACTATAATTGGATATAAGGATTAAATGTGTTATCATTTGTATATGTAGAATATGATAGATGAAGAAATATAAATTGTGGATAAGTATCTTTCGTTATAGAGTCGGACTAATTTAGGACGGTATAGATTTGAAAATATAGAGTGGATTTACCATGTTTCACATATTTAAGAATGTTTTTCAACAATTCAAACGACATCAATGTCTACAACAAGCTGCAGCGCTTACGTTTACAACATTGCTTTCCCTTGTACCCTTATCTGCTGTTGCGCTATTTCTGTTAAATACCTTTGGTGTAGTAAATAACGAGAATTCTCCATTGATTGCTACCCTAAACAATTATCTACCAAGTTATCGAGCGGACGAAATCGTTTCGGGTATATCGGAATTTACCAATAGAAATCTAACAGGTCTTGGGGTTGGCGGATTTTTACTGTTTCTTGTAATATCTCTGATTCTATTCATTTCCATTGAAAACCACTTTAATCATATTTGGGGAAGTCCTCGTAGACTTCCGTTGATACGTGCCTTTCAAAAATACTTAGTTTTCTGCATGCTGTTGTTAATCGGACCTCTGGTAATATGGCTCATTTTTTCACAAGTTAGGAATGTGTTGATTTCTAACCTGCTTCCTTGGATTTCTGTCTATTTTTTGTTTTTCGTCATGTACATTGCATTTCCCAACACATCAGTTAATTGGATTTCTGGATTGATAGGTTCATTGGTTGCCGGAACACTTTTCCAAATTGCACGAAGTGTATTTGCTTATTACTTTGAAGTGGTTTGGCAGAATTATACTGCCATCTATGGTGCCTTTGCAATGTTGATTATATTTGCAATATGGAACTATGCTACGTGGATTGTAATTTTATTTGGAGTTGAGGTATCTAATGCAATACAACGTTCAGTATTTACTAAGAAAAAGTATGGTAAATTTCTGAGTGATCATAGCGAATTAATCAATGTTCCAGGCATTATTTCGTTATATCTCATAGTAGCGAAACATTTCAATAAAGGGAAAGGGGCATGTTCAGCATCAGATGTTGCTGGAGCGGCAAAGGTATCTGAAACATTGGTTCAACAGATATTTGAATGTTTCAAAGCAGCTAATCTACTGTATGAGGTAGAAGGAGATACAAAAGGATACATTCCTGTCAGATCGTTAGATACAATAACACTTGACTCGCTGATTGTTTCAGTTGATGATGAACTGACAAAACATTTTACAGAGGAGTTAGATGCATCACCAGAGTTGACCAAGATCTTTACCGATCTTCAAGAATCTCAAGTTGATAAACTAAAAGACATTATAGCGGATATAGTTGATGAAAAAAAGATATAAATCTATAATAAAATATATCATCAATGCCAAACAATATATGTAGGCATTTTCAAAACAAGTCCAATCAGACTCCACACACATCCAAGCGTATAATCGCCTAAGATTAACCCCAAGAAGAACGGTACAGCTTGTCGGTACAACTTAACCCCACCAATTTTTAACACAGTCGCTTTTGCTAACCAACTAAGAAAAATCGGAAACCACAACCTTCCCATTCCTGTACCACTAACCAACACATAACCCCCTGGATGTAGGGGCCACCACAGAAATCGTATTTTCATAAACATAAGGAATATAGTGAATAGAAAACTGCTACTGATGACACTGAGTTCTGGTACACTTGCTTCCCGTGGACTGACAAGCCACGTATGCAACCGATTGAACGTTTCCCATCCCATATAAACGATCCAACCGCGTGCCTTACTTCCCGCACCCATATCATATAACACATGTAGATATGCCCAAAAAGTAATCAATATACCGAAAACTATTGCCAATATCATACCTATCAGAAGTTGCCGATAACCGATTCTACTACGTTCTGCTAAACGAAACGCCTCTAACTCACTCGGAGTAGGATGGGCACGGAAACATCTAACAAAAGGATATAGAAATGTTAGACCTGTTAAGTTTCCTAATCCAAGTCGTCTTGTACCTAAACCTAATACCATTGTCCGAGCGGGATCCACAAGAATTAACTGATGTAATGGAGGTCCAATTTCTGCCCGAATCCTTGTTATACCCAGAATCATTGGGAAGTAAAGCAAGAAAAATAATCCGATTGCCCATAATGCCATACCCATTTGAAAACAGAAGAAGAATAGAAACAATAACCCAACAGTAAACAGCAAAGCTGCTGATCGGTATCGCATCGGTTCACCAGAATCGTCAGGAGGAGGGACACCGCGCGGTTGTGGTATGCCAAACACCTTTCTAATAATACGTCCGTAATAACGTCTTCCCATCCATAACGGTATGCACCCAAACGCAAGCCACGCACCAGTTTGCTGTTCAAGGTTATAGATATTTCTCGCGCCAAACATATCAGTTACGACAAGTTGTACACGGGTTAGCACCCAGAAGAACCAGCAGGAAAACGAAAGATCCAACGGAGTAAAAAACATCAATCCAATGCTAAAAGGATAGAAGGAGATATTGATAGGTCCCATGGCACTCCACGGTTTTGCACTGAATTGACCGAGACGTTTGTTCCTAATTGGTAGAGAAGGAATTTCAGGGAATAGGAAACTCAATCCATTCAATAGTTCAACACTTGCTGCAAGTGCAAATCCAAGCCACATCCAAGGAGAACTGAAGAATCGTTTGGGATTGCTGGTTAAGGCTAATGGAAGTTGTACAATAGGGTAGTTGAGACGTTCATTCTCAGTCCACTGCTTACGGAGAAATATAGTAACTGCTAACAAGGTCAACCACAGCGCAATTACAAAACTGGACCAAGCAAGAACCGGAGGAATCCATGCATTGAGAATATCAGGATTATAAAATGTGGAATCTCCGTTGTAGAAGCCATCAAGAATACGCGGATTTTTGACAGCAATCCAATCTGGAATGTTATTCCCAAAAAGAGATAACCATTCATTTTCAGGAGAAGCGAACTGGAATGTATGTGCTAAGACAGGGATAAGATATCCCATCATAGTATGTCCGCTTAACGTTGTAACCATCACGACCATTACATAGATGGTCTGAAGGTCTGCCTGGGACATTGCCAATTTGGGAAGATATTTTTGAAATAAGAGATTGAGAAGAACGAAAACAAGAAGCGTAAAAACAGCATTGAAGAACAGCGATGCAATTGTCAATTGGGTGGAGTGCCACACCTCTGTTCCCATGAGACACCAGTAGCTATTAAAAGCCACGAGTACTAATCCAATCAGCAGGATATGTGGCTTTACACGGTGCTGTTTTCCGTTAGCCATCTGAGCTCCTACTGATATGTTGTAACGCCTGCTGTAGAATATCCTCGTTGCGATAATGAGTTGATTTATGTTGCAAATCTGAATCAGATGATTGTTTCTGTATGGCTTCACATAATAGAGGTAATGCCCGGACAACATTATCAACAATGGTTATACTCGCCTGCAATGCTGTTCGAGACATTGGGTTTAGATCTACTGTAACTACATCCTTTCCCATCTTTCGGAGTGCCTCACATCGATCACCATCTTCAAGAGGAACAAAAACAACATCTGCTATGAAAATACCTTCTGGATGTACATACTTTCTATTAGAATCAATAAATGAGAGTTGAGCTTCAGGAGAGGGCATTAGAACTTCGTTAGCACCATTGTTCAATAGGTGTTGTCTGATTTTCTCCTCTCTACCAGATTCTGTATGGAATATGTTGACTTCTAAAGGTGCTTTTAATATGTTTCCTAATTCTATAAGTTCCTTCGGTGCCAATGCAGCTACATTACCATTCACGGAGATGACCGGGTGATTTGATAACTTCAGCATCGCAGCAGCAGCACATATTGCATCTGTTGCAAAGGGTTGTGTTTTCTCACCTATTAGGTAGTCAAAAGCTTCTCCGCGTCCGTGTGCAATGAGACCGTGAATAGATGTTATACCATTCTCAACACCTTCAACTATTCTATCTCGTAATGTCAATGAAAGATAACGCGGATGGGACTTTGGGACATCGCTCATACAAAGTGCCTTAATATCAGTTTATGTCTATTATACAGTGCCTTGAATTTGTTATCAAGTTTGGTGTGTGTAAAGCAGAGTCATTCAGTTTTAGGTTTTTCTTGCGTTATTTTCACAATTCAATAATATAACTGTAGGTCGGAGTGAGCGTAGCGAAGTCCGACATGATAATAC
>VYFM01000137.1 GCA_009842375.1 Candidatus Poribacteria bacterium
AGAAATAGCATTACTGTGGCACATTGTATGTTTCTGTTCGAATTAGTTCTACTTTAAAATAACGAGTCGACGTGTCTGTTGAAAGGATGGTGTCGTCAACTGGTAAAAATAAATACCACTTGCAACTGGTTCCCCAATTGCATTACGTCCATCCCAATATGCAGCACGCGCTCGACTATTATAATAGCCTGCAGATTGGAAACCGAGCGAAAGTGTGCGAACTAACTGACCAGTCATATCATAAATAGTGACCGATACAGAACTGTCTTGTGAGAGTTGATATGGAATCCAAGTTTCCGGGTTAAACGGGTTCGGGTAGTTCTGCAATAGTTGATTCTGTGCTGGTTTTCCGATGTCATCAAGCGTGACATGCAGGACAGCGTTTGCCAAGTTCTCAGGGGTCACCTTAAAATTCAGTGTTTGTGATTCAACATTGCCATTCTGTCCAATGACCCGTAATTCAATAACGTCTCCAACTTTGACCACGCTGCGCCGTGCCAAGTCGGCAGTTGCAGCAGCGAAATAATT
The DNA here is from genome assembly GCA_009842375.1 of Candidatus Poribacteria bacterium. Taxonomy (GTDB): domain Bacteria; phylum Poribacteria; class WGA-4E; order WGA-4E; family WGA-3G; genus MSPOR6. The sequence continues at coordinate 529 of VYFM01000137.1, forward strand.
TCCCCGCACCTCGGAGGTAATCGTTTGATTTGTTCTCTGGTTTCGGACGATTACCTGATAGCCATCAAATGCAGATATACCTTTCAAGCGTCCACTTATAACAAACGCCCATGCTTCCTGTGCTTTGGGTATAGCAGGTGCAGCAGCAGTAGTCTCTGTTTGATTTATCCATCGTGATCCGACAAACGCAAAATTGCGAGTCTGTGGGACATTGACGATATATCCTTTTCCACCTTCAATTGGAAATCCATCGTCGGGTGCATTTGGTGTCCAAGCGATGAATCGCTGAGTTTCGGCATCAAGGGTGATGATGGCTGTCGCTCCTGCGAGACCGACAAGACTCTTAGCAGTCATGGGTGTCCAAGGTGCAAGTGGCACAGAAAGCATGTTCAACCCTTTAGACAACTTGACGGTGTAGGCATTGCTGAAAGTATCGCTTTCTTCCTCGGTCCCGAGTCTGGCGATAAATCCGTGTCTACGTCCATCAGGCGAGTCGTAGTGCCCAACGACAGAAGCGTCCTGATTGATATTGTAACCTTCCGTTCTAACGCTGCCAGGAACTTTCAATTCATGAAGCCCCCCAAGGAATGTACCGACATAAGTGCGGGTGACCTCACCTATCACTTTGCCTCGGGAAACGGAAATCTTTGTATCGGTGAAACCGTGTACAAAAAAGAATTCATAAGTTCCTTGGGTTGGAGGAGTGAAAGATACATACCTGCCATCCGGAGCGCGTAGGTATGGCGTATATTTACCGTTCTCATCTACGTAGCTGCCGAACATACCCCCTAACGCGTTAATAAAATCAGCATAAGTTTCCACTGCTCCCGGATACTCAACGATGATGTCTCCTGTGAATCCGCGACGCACGCCCGAAGCATCTGTCCAATTTCCGGTCAGATTCCCCGTCGCATCACTGATACCCCATATCTCCGTTTCAACGGAGCCTGGAAAATCGTATTGGCGTAACTCGCCATCTTCCAAGATAACACCTTTGTGCAAACCTTCGCTATCCTCGTAGTACCCCGCAGCACGCCCATCATTACCGAGGGCATAGAAATAAGTGTTCTGTGAATCTGGAAAATTATACGTCTTAAACTCACCATCAATGAGGGTAAAGGCGACCATTTTTTCACTATCGGCACTTTTCGTGTAGCCTGCATAATCTTCAAAGTCGGAACTCGCCGTCAACGCTAAAAAATCTACGCCCGGAACATCAATATTCTCGTAAGTATAGTTGAAACCACTGATTTGGAAAACAGGTTGATTAACGACTTTAATCGGTTTGGCGATAAACCCGTGCCTACGTCCATCAGGTGTCTCATAGAACCCGACGACAGAGCCATCCTGATTGATATTATACCCCTGTGTACTGACGCTGTCTGGAACCTTCAATTCACGCAGTCCGTCAGTAAATGTCCCAAGATAAGTGCGTACGACATCACCGAACACTTTACCTCGGGCGATCCTTACTAATGCATCGTTAACACCATGTACATAAAAGAATTCGAGATTTTCTGCATTTGTGAGCTCGAAAGCTACATACCTGCCATCCGAGGAATATGCGTATTCTTGAAATAACCCATCAGCATCTATGTAGCTGCCGAACAAATTACCGTCGGAGTTGACAAAATCTGCGAATGTTGCTATTGCCCCAGGGAACTCAAGGATTGTGTCACCTGTAAATCCACGCTGAACACCATCAGCATCTATCCAGTTACCCGTCAATACTCCCGTCGCGTCAGAAATACCGTATATCTCTGTATGCACAGCATCGGGGAAATCGTATTGCCGCAACTCATCATCTTCCAAGATAACACCGTGGTGCAAACCCTCGCTATCTTCGTAGTAGCCCGCAGCGCGCCCATCATTACCAAGCGCATAGAAATACGTATTCTGTGCGTCCTGGAATTCATACGTCTTAAACTCACCATCAACGAGGGTAAAGGCGACCATTTTTTCACCATCGGCACTTTTCGTGTAGCCGGCATAATCCTCAAAATCGGAACTTGCCGTCAACGCTAAAAAATCTACGCCCGGAACATCGATCGTTTCAAATGTATAGTTCTCACTGGCGGATCCGATACCGGGTCCATCGCCAACTTGTGCAGTGGTGGTTTGTAAGAAAATAGAATTGAGACATAGAAACAACGTGAACGTGTAAAATAAAAAACTGGTTTTAATGTGAGTATACAAAACGAAAACCTCCCCTAATTATAAATTACCCTACAAGCAAGGGTAGCGTAGCTTGACAGGCTACGCTACACAAATACCTGCGAATAATGAACCTACTTTAGTATGAGCATCCGCCGTGTCTGTTGAAAGGATGGGGTTGTCAACTGGTAAAAATAAATACCACTCGCAACTGGTTCTCCAATTGCATTACGTCCATCCCAATATGCAGCACGATCCTGACTATTATAGAAGCCTGCGGACTGATTACCGAGCGAAAGTATGCGGATTAACTTTCCGGTTGTATCAAAAATGGATACCGATACAGGACTGTCTTGTGAGAGTTGATATGGGATCCACGTCTCAGGATTAAACGGGTTCGGGTAGTTCTGCAATAGTTGATTCTGTGCTGGTTTTCCGATATCATCAAGCGTGACATGCAGGACAGCGTTTGCCAAGTTCTCAGGGGTCACTTTAAAACTGAGAGTTTGCGATTCAATATTTCCATTCTGTCCAATGACCCGTAATTCAATAACGTCTCCAACTTTGACCACGCTGTGCCGCGCTAAGTCAGCAGTTGCAGCAGCGAAATACTTCCCTTGTACCTCGGAGGTAATCGTTTGGTTTGTTCTCTGGTTACGGACGATTACCTGATAGCCATCAAACGCAGATATACCTTTCAAGTGTCCACTTACAACAAACGCCCATGCTTCCTGTGCTTTGGGTATAGCAGGTGCTGCAGCAGTGGTCTCTGTTTGATTTATCCATCGTGATCCGACAAACGCAAAATTACGTGTTTGTGGGACATTGACGATATATCCTTTTCCACCTTCAATTGGAAATCCATCGTTAGGAGCGTTCGGTGTCCACCCGATGAAACTTTGATTTTCGGCATCAAGTGCAATTACAACTGTCGCACCAGCAATTCCAGCGAGCGATTTCGCGGTATGCGGTTTTGGTGATGCTAAAGGCAAAGAAAGCATATTCAAGCCTTTCGTCAGCGTAACGTTGAAGATGTTGCCAAAATTATCGCTCTCTTCCTTGGCAACAAGTCTGGCGATAAACCCGTGTCTGCGTCCATCGGCTGAGTCATAATGCCCAACGACAGATCCATCCTCATTAATGTTCCAGCCCTCTGTACTAACAGCACCAGGAAACTGCAATTCTTGTAGGTTAAGGGGACTGCCGACATAAGTGCGCGGGACATCACCCACTGCTTTCGCTCTGCCAACGACAGTCCTTGTCCTGTTGAGACCGTGCAGAAAAAAGTATTCCAGATTTAGTGCGTTTGGAAGGTCGATAGATAGAAATCTGCCAAACGAACTACGCATGTATGCATGATATGTGCCTTCAGTATCCACATAGCTGCCCACGATATGACCTGTCCAACTCACAAAATCTGCATAAGTTGCCAATGCCCCGGGACGTTCGACTATTCTGTCTCCTGAAAACCCACGGCGAACACCAGACGCATCTACAAAACTACCAGTCAGTGCTCCCGTAGAATCACTATACCCGTATATCTCCGTTTCGACGGAA
>VYFM01000325.1 GCA_009842375.1 Candidatus Poribacteria bacterium
CGAACATTCTGGTCACGCGCTTGAGCGCACTGTCATGCACCCTTGCGGTTATTTTAAGTTCTGGATTGGCGGTTGAACCGTCATTGGGATTGGTCATGGGAACTCCCTGGTCGATCTGTGATGAAGATTGATTGAGAACCTGAAAAAGATGAAAAAAAACCCGGCCCGAAGGCCGGGGTGTGAAGGGCTGCCGGACAACCCGGTCAGTGAACGGCCTGCAGAAACCCGGGGACGCTTTCCTCTGCCCCGTCCGTGTCGGCGGAACCGGTTTCTTCCTCCTTTTCCTGTTGCTCCTGTCCTTCCTGGTCCACCCTTCCATTCCCGTTTATCACCCTCAAGGCTTTCCCGGCGTCATCGGTGGCGGCGGGGGACTCTTCCTGGGTGGTGTCCGTCACGGATTCGTCGTCAGTTACAGACTCAACGCCATCCGTGACACTGGCTTCGAAGGGCGCGAACCCAGGGATGGTCCATGCCATCGCGGCCGCGTGCTGTTCGGCGTCCAGGCCCACGGGCACCACGCCGTCGGCGCATGCCTCGAAGGTCTTCTCCATCGCCATGGCGAGATCCGCCTTGCGGTACTTCGAGCGGTCCTGGGCCCACTTGCCCCCCAACGTGCCGGCGGCGATGGCCAGGAGATGGTCCTTGCGCAGCCTCGACCACAGCAGGTCGGCGGTGGGCCGCATCTCCTTCGCGAAGTCGATGTCCAGCCTCGCCACTGTGGCCTCGAACTGAGGACGGGCAAAGTACTCGAAGGACAGCTGCCCCTTGAGGGTCCTGGCCACCGCCGCCGCGAACAGTTCCTCCTTCTTCTCCCGGGGCAGTTCACGCAGGGCGGCGAACCTTGCCCCGTCATCCTCCTCTTCCATCCATTGAAGCGGCAGCCCGGTCAAGTCGTTGATCTTGGCCTCGGCCGGGCTCCAGTCTGCGAACTGGTCGTCGTTCATCCGGACCGTGGGCCGGTCGAGGGTTTCCCGAATGGAAATGTCGAGGACATCCCTGCCGGCGTAGTGGTTGCTGAAGAACACGGCCCGGGACAGCTGGAACACCATCAGGTCGAACGTCGCCTCGAAGTCCTCGGCGAGATGGGCCTTGACGATGGCGTTGCGGATGACGCGCAGGTCGTCCGCAAGGCCGATGCCGATCCCGGCCTCCTCCCGGGCCTGGGCTTCCGGACTGGAACTCTTCCCCGACCCCGCAGGCGGAATTATTTTAGGTTCTCCATCTGACGTTCCGGAATCGGTGCCATTTCCCTCTTTGGTCCCTTCAGAAGTTGAAGAAGAATCCGGGATCGGCATGTCCTCGATCTTCACGAGGCCCTGGATGATTTTGAGCCGGCCATCCCGTTCGATGGTGACGATGCACCCGCCGCGGGAGAAATCCTCCCGGCGGAACTTCGCCCGCTTGGCGACCTTCTCCCGGATCCCTTCCAGGCGATCCTCCAGCTTCCCGGCCTCGTTTTCCAGTTTCTCGTTCCATTCCTCACCGGGGATTTCGGACATTTCATCCATGCGGGCGTTGATGCGTTCCAGGTCGGATTCCTCCCTTGCGGTGGGCTTGCCCGGCTGGGGTTCGATCTGCCCGTACTCGTAGATCGAGGTCCAGCTCACCTCCAGGAGCGGCAGGGCCCACTTCCACCGGGTGGACAGCTCGTCGGCCGCCGCCGTCAGCTTCTTCATGGCCAGGTCCCGGAGCAGCACGGGATCCTCGAACCATTCCCCGGTTTCGTCCTCTTCGGCGAACAGGTCCTGCATCACGGGACCGCCCGCGGCGAGGTACTCGTCAACCCCGACGAAACGTGCCAATGACGAATCGGAAGAAACCCGTTCCTCGGTGAGCATGCGGCGGATGTTCCAGGCGGTGGGGCGGCAGCTTTCGGCGGCCATCTGTTTCCAGATCTTGCGCTGGCGGTCCTGGTCGATGGTCATGGAGAATCCTTTCAGTGCCTCGAGATCCATCTCGCCGGCCCGGTAGGCGTCCAGGAGTTCGGGGGCCACATTCCCAAGACGGAGGCGCTGTTCCACGATGCGCTCGGAAACCCCGAAGCGGGCTGCGATGGATGCCACGGTGGCCCCCTCCTTCATCAGCCTTGCAAATGAAGTGACCTGGTCGGCGGGGTGCATGGGGATGCGGACGACGTTCTCGGCCAGGGACAGTTCTTCCAGGTTATCGTGCTGGGTCACCCGGCAGGGGACCGGGTGGTCGGATGCGATGACCCCGGCCTTGGCGAGTGCCGCCAGGGCCAGCAGGCGGCGGCCGCCCGCGACGACGGCGTATTTCTCGCAGGTCTTGGCCTTGGTGCTTTTGGATTTCCCGGAGCCTTTCGAGCTCTTGGAATCAACGGAATCGTCGATTCGGACGACGAGGTTCTCCAGCAGGCCGTGGGCGCGGATGGAGGCCTCGAGTTCGGCTTGGGCGGATTTGTCGGGTGGTGTCTTCCGGACGTTCTCGGGGGCGAGGGCGAGCCGGTCGAGGGGGATGTCCCGAACGAGGAGTTCGGGCGGTGCGGTGATCTGGTTCATGGATTCTCCCTAGTTGGAGGTTTGAAGGAAGATCGCGGGGCAGGCTCTCTCCGGCCGGCCGCGACCGCCTCCGCTCCAACCGCCTTTGTCTCTACTGGGAGCAGCCCGGTATAGGGCTGTTAATGGTGCAATAAGGGTAACAACTCCGGTGCCATCTGCCCCGGGAATTCCAGGAAAAGGGGGTTGGCCGGAAAATTCGGGAGGAGAATCCGCGATATTTCAGATTCTGTGGGGTAACGCTGCAGACTGGATGGTGTCAATCGACAGTGTCGGTTTCAGATTTGAATTCAACGCCATCGATAATCTGCCTTAAGGGGGAGGGGCCAAGCATGCGTTACGACCATGTAAGTGCTACTTGCACATCTCGGAGGTGTCCCAGGTTGCCGAGAAGGAAACCGTGCCTTCTGTACCCACGATAAAACCTGCACTTGCGCTCAAGCTGATGGAGGCAGTGATTTCTATGGGAACAATTGAACTCTCACATGCGATACCCATAGCCTGCCTGAGCAATGACTCTCTTATTGTGGAGATAAAGTCCTTCTCTGGAATAGGGATACGCGGCTCTGAGTAAGATAAAAGGTCAACCGCTGGAGTAGCATGCCAATCCACCGGTGTGACGCTTTCCAACGTTTGCATCACGTCGGAAATTTTGCCCTTTGGTAGCCATACTCCATGGATTTCGTTCTTTTCCGTGGCCAGAGCGTAGGCATTGTGAACAATGCCGGCCACAGTTGAACTGTCGATTTCTTTTACAAGCAGGCCTTCATGCTTTGCTTCAATAATCGGCTTTGTAGAATCAGGGCCTTTCGCCGTGACATAGTATCCTAGCGGCAGATCGTCTTGAGACAGAAATTCATATGCATTCAGCTTTCCTGCTGTATCCAGAATGTCCAGAATGAGGGCATCTGTTAGCTCAGGAAATTCTTCCTTACCTGCTGGAAAATTTTCTCTCTTCAAGAAAAAACTCAACGAGCCGTCCTTGTTGACGATGATTTCCAAATCGCCTTTGATTTCTGTTTGGGAATAAGCGATCGGGCTCAGGAAAAGAAAGGCAACAAGAATACCCCAGTAAAATTTCATGGCCGTTTCTCCATTTCGTATTCATGTGGCTTACATGCGCGGTAAATTGTCTTCACTGAGCGATGCGGTGCAGTCCAGGCATCTCTGTGTGTGTTGTTCATGTGCGGTTTGGCTCTGACAGTACTTTGCTAATCCAGAATCGGCATGTCGGCGTATTCGACCATCACATGCTTTGGAAATGCATTTCACCTGCCGGTTAAGGTGCTGGATGATTCTGCTTGACCGGAAGTCCCGTAGAAATGGATCTTTATTTTACTTGTGGGCGTTTTTCAGTTTCCACAGTCCCGGAAGATATCATGAAGGTGATGGGATACATCTTGGTCGGCGCGAACTGAGAAAAATGGGGCGCCAGTTCAAGAATGCCCGGTGAGCCTTGCGAGTAGACCGTGTTAAGAAGCTTTTCTATTCGAGGGGCTGTCGTATGTTTATTCAGAATCCGTCATGTCGATCCGCTCCCCCCAGGGCTCCCGGTGCCATTCGGCAGGCGGGTTTCCCCAATTGACCCAGATTACAGAAAATGAGGGCTCCGTCCCGGGATATGAGGAACACTCCATGTCGGTGAGATAGAGGCACACCCCCGGCCGCTTCCCCTGTTCCTCCAGCCATTCGAACCCCGGCCGGAAGTCGGTGCCGCCCCC
>VYFM01000470.1 GCA_009842375.1 Candidatus Poribacteria bacterium
ACCATGTGGAGTCCCCACGAACTACCTTGACTTCTGTGGGTGAGTAGAGTGTATCTTCTTTGTTTCGCCACTCAAGTTCCTCTGTGTAAAGAGACCCATTATTATTGACACCAATTACCTCACCTTTTAAATACACATTATTTCTTTTACTACCAGTACTGAAAAGCTGTCCCGTTTTACTTGTCAAGGTGATAGAAACTTTTCCTTCTTCAAAGATTTGAACTTTCGGATTCTGCACAATAATCCTGTTACCAATTGCCTTACTTTCTCGCAGCTCTGATGTTTCACCCACCAATGTCCATTTCAAAACCCCTTCCTCTGTATGCTGAGTAGAAAAGGAATGTAACTGCTGGATCGGCGGAGGGGCTGCAGATTGGTTCTCTTCTTCACGATCACAACCAAAAACGACTGTGAAACATACAAGTACGAATGCAATTACGAGTTTTTTACTCAATAACGTTTGCTTAAACAAGACACATTTTGGACTATGGTCGTGTTTTCCACCGTTTATGCATCCAAATCCACTGTTCAGGATATTTTCGGATGTAGGCTTCAATGATCTCTGTAAATATTTGTGTATTCTTAACAAGTTCTTTCTCTTTATCATCACACCGTTTTAATACTAACGGTTGCTCAATGATTGCCTGATGTGTGCCATCAGGTTGGCGTATAATAAAAGATGGTAATATGGCTGCACCCGTTTTTAGTGCGAAAGCTACCGGACTATATGGAGTATAAGCAAGTCTGCCAAAAAAGTTAACAAAAACACCGTTCACTGTGGTATCAACATCAGCGACAATACCGAGAAGTTCATTCCTTTTTAAACATCTCAATGCTTGTCTAATACCTGTATCCCTATCTATAGTAGAGTATCCTGCCTTTTCTCTGTAACCACTCACAATGTCATTGAGACGTGGAGAACGTAATTCTCGTACAATTGGGAATAAAGGTGCAATAGTATTACTAATACTTGCTGCTAATAGTTCCCAATTCCCAAAATGTCCAGTTAATATTATTGCCCCATTTCCTTTTGATAAGGCATCGTGCACATGCTGTATACCTTCAAAACGGACATACTTTTCAATCTGATCCGAACTCAAGCGCGGAAACCGCATGAATTCAACCAAAGTTTTGCCTAAATTCTTAAAACATCCCTTTGCTATTACTTTGACATTACGTCTGTCAGTAAGTTCCAAACTCTGTCTTATGTGTTCACATGCTAAACGTCTATGTTCAGGAACTAACCAATATGCAAGAACTCCTATCCTACCACCTATGTACAATGCTAATGAACGTGGTAGTCTTGAAATGCAGTATCCACCAAGTTTGGCAGTAAATCCGTAACACCAATCTTTCATTAGAAATATAGTATACCAAATTTCTTACACAATTACAAAGAAATTTCAATAGACATGATAATTTAACCGCTGTTAAATAGGACACAAAGGTTTGTTGTATCACTTGATAGTTTTCTTTGTTAAATATAGAAACATCATAAATATATCCCTTAACAAAACTGCCTTTTACATATACATCATTTGTTTTTCCAAAAAATATCGGTTATACTCAAGAACATAATGGAAACCTACATGCTGAAATCCAATAACATCAACAAGCAAATTGTCAAACTTGCATTCCCAAATATCATTAGCAACTTCTCTATACCGTTGCTTGGGGCAGTGGATACAGCGTTAATGGGTCGGTTAGAAACTGTACATTTCGTCGGTGCAGTTGGTATCGGTGGTGTCATCTTCAGTTTTATCTATTGGGGATTCGGATTTCTCAGAATGGCAACAACCGGATTGACTGCACAAGCATACGGTGATAACAATCCTACTGAATGTGGTCTATTATTACAGCGAAGTTTGTCTATTGCTCTTATAGGAAGTCTGCTATTATTATGCCTTCAGTGGGTGCTTGCAGACCTTAGTTTAGCACTCATTGAAACAAGCCCAGAGGTAGATCAACTTGCCCGTACTTATTTTCATATACGCATATACGCTGCCCCTGCGACACTATGCTTACACGCCTTCCATGGCGTATTTCTCGGTTTACAGAATGCTACGTATCCTATGTTCTTGACAATTGTCGTCAATGGTATAAACATCGTACTTAATTTGGTTTTTGTTAACCGACTGGGAATGAAGGTGGAAGGTGTTGCTTTAGCAACAGTTATTGCACAGTATGTTGGTCTTACATTAGCAATTGTACTATTCCTTTTTCGCTACAAACATATCCTTACTACATGGAAAATACAGAAAATACTCGCATTTTCTAAACTCAAGCGATTTCTCAGTATTAGCAACGACATATTCATTCGCACACTTTGTCTCGTCTTCAGTTTTGCATATTTTACAGCAAAATCTGCTGAATTGAGTGATACCTACTTAGCCATTAACACTATTCTTCTGCAATATATCAATCTCATGTCCTATGCAATTGATGGATTCGCATTTGCTGCAGAGAGCATGGTGGGTAAATACAAAGGTGCAAAGAATGTCTTTAACTTAAAGAGGACTATTCGTCTGATTTTTTTGTGGGCATTTCTGTTCGGTGGTGCAATAATGTTTATTTTTCTCCTTTTCGGAGAAAACCTACTACATTTTTTCACAGACAAACCCAACCTAATTCAACAGACAAAACCGTATCTTATATGGATAGTTGCCGCTCCTGTTATTAATGTCGCTGCTTATATATGGGATGGAATATATCTGGGTGCGACTGAATCCAAAGTCCTACGGAATTCCATGATTGTTTCAATGCTTATCTTTTTATGTGCTGTCCATCTACTGATGTTCTATGGAAACCACGGTTTATGGGGTGCATATACATTGCTTCTGGTTACACGCGGTCTGTTGCTGACAGCATTAGCACCAATGCACTTGTTAATTAAGAACAGAATGTACGATTAAATCATTAAATAAAAGATACATATTGATATGCGCGTAAATGTTGCACGCATATCAATATTACATTCGATCAGTTTAGTTATTCGGATCACAATCATCATCCTCAAGGTATGATAGGATTGTAGCATTATCAAGTATATCATCGGATGTGTTGTTATCAATATCAGGATATGTAATACCTCTTTCCGTACCAGTCCAGGTCCCTAAGGCACTCGCAGCATTACATATTGCCTGATATAACGTCTTAGCAGCTGCTTCAGCAGTACTGTTATGCACTGTAGCCTTTTGGTATCCATGTGTGAATCCTTTTTCTTCAGAATAATCATCCTTCCAACTTTCTAAGTGACCAGAGATGTCTTTTTCTTCTAAAATAGAACTCCATCCAGTCCAGGTCTGTTCTGAAGAACCATCTTCAAACTTGTAATAGTTATCAACATATATTGGATCAGTACCATCGTAACCGTAACCACGGATAATATAACACTGGACCTCCAGGTGATCATTTTCCAACTTGATCGCATAATAGACTTCATAAAATTCTTGTTTCTCTATGTAAAATTCAAGCACATCGATTTCGACCGTTATCTCGTCTGACCCACCGTTATTATCAGTGACAGAAACGGTAACAGTATATTCAGATTGATTGTCGTAATCAAGAGTAGTGTTTGTGCTTAACCTTCCCGTCTCTGTATTCAGGCTAAATGAACTCGCATCAGTACCACTCAGACTGTAAGTAAGCGTATCTCCATCTTCATCAGTCGCAGCCACAGCATGTCCAACATTAGAACCGGATACTGCTGACTCAAGGATTGCACGGAGAGCTGTTTCACCCTCTGTAAACACAGGAGCATCGTTCTCATCGGTAATGGTGACTGTGACGAAAGTTCCGTTCCTTCCACCATTATTATCAGTGACAGAAAGGGTAACACTATATGACGATTGCTCTTCGTGATTAAAGGTTACCTTGGTACTGAGTTGTGCTGAACTGCTATCAACACCGAAAAGATCTGTATTGGTACTTGCAATGCTGTATTCAAGCGTATCACCGTCTTCATCTGTTGCCAAAACTGGATCTCCGATAAGTGCACCTGCAGCCAAATTCTCTGCTACGGAACGTCCTATAAAGAATCCTTCTGTGAAAACAGGTTTATCATTCTCATCGGTTACACTGATATTTACAGTTATATCGGTTGTGCCTCCATTGTTATCATCAGCAGTAACTACTACAGAATAGGAGTCCTTATCTTCATGGTTAAGTCTCTTACCCGTTCTTATCTGACCTGAACCACTATCAATACTGAAGGAATCTGC
>VYFM01000371.1:0-3429 GCA_009842375.1 Candidatus Poribacteria bacterium
ATTGTGTGATGTACGTTAGACGCATTTAATCTGAAAAAGGTGTAGAATGAGCGACACACTATCAACATCACAAATTCCTATCCCTACGCACTTTGATCCGGAACAAGTAGGACAGATATGGCGCGTACCCTATCAGGAACGGCTGCATGAAGCCCGTACTTGGGCACAACAATATAACATTAATCCTGCTTCTGAAGATTCTGTTAAAACTTGCTTGCTGCTTGTTGATGTTCAAAATACATTTTGTATACCGGATTTTGAGCTTTTTGTGGGAGGTAGATCGGGGAACGGTGCTGTTGAAGATAACATTCGTTTGTGTCAGTTTATATATCGCAGCCTTCCATATATCAGTAAAATCGCATGCACGTTGGATACGCACACTGCAATGCAGATATTCCACGAGATCTTCTGGATAAATGATGCAGGTGAAAATCCTGTTCCACTCCAGACGCTTATTACGCAAGAAGATATTGAAACAGGTAAATGGCGTGTAAATCCTGCTGTCGTTGACAGTATGGTGGACAATGCTAATCAATATGAGTGGCTCAAAGAATATGGTGAACATTATGTCAAAACCCTTACTGCTGATGGCAAGTATCCACTAACGATATGGCCCTATCACGCTATGCTCGGTGGTATTGGGCATGCGGTTGTTTCTGCTGTTGACGAAGCGATCTTTTTTCACGCAATTGCTCGTAATAGTCAAACGCATTATGAAACCAAGGGACAGAACCCGTTGACAGAAAACTACTCTGTCCTGCGACCAGAAGTGCTCAACGATACAGAGGGTAAATCGATTGAGAAAAAAAATACGGACTTTCTGCAAATGCTGTTATCGTATGATCGCGTTATCATCGCAGGACAGGCAAAAAGCCATTGTGTTGCTTGGACTGTGAGCGATCTACTTGAGGAAATTCAGCACATGGATGAAACGCTTGCGAATAAAATATATCTGATGGAGGATTTAACATCTCCAGTTGTTGTGCCTGATATAGTGGATTATACAGAATCAGCTGAAGCAGCTTTTGCACAATTTGCTGAGATAGGTGCACATATCGTACAGTCAACTGAACCGCTGGAAAACTGGATTTAGGTGTATGTAAGACAGAACTGCATGGTAGTATTAACTCATTATGAATAATGAGGAGAGAGTTATGGCAAAAAGACCTTCAGAGAGATTTACCTATTTCCGTCTATCGGGGATGATGTTTTTGCAATTCGCTATATGGGGTGCATGGGCAGTTCTGATTGCTGGACATATGGAAAACCTTGGGTTCACAGGAAAACAGATAAGTTATGTCTTTGGAACGACTGCTATCGGTTCAATTATATCACCTATCATTGCTGGATGGGTTGCTGATCGGTTGATGCCTGCCCAAATCTTCGCTGCGATTTCACATCTTCTTAGCGGTGTCTGTCTTCTCGTTGCATGGAAACAGACAACATTTCCGATGATGTGGCTGATGATCTTCTTGCACGCCATTCTGTATATGCCCACAATTGCTTTAACAAACTCAATAGCCTTTCATAACATGGGACATTCAGACAAATTCGGGAATATCCGTGTTTTCGGAACGGTTGGATGGATAGCGATTAATTGGGGATTGAGTTGGTATCTCCGATATTGGGAAAAACGGGATCCGACCTTACCCCACGTTGACGACTGTCTACTTTTTGGAGCAATCATCTCCTTCGTAATGGGTCTATATTGTTTAACCTTACCAAATACACCACCAAGCAAAGAGGCAAAAAATCCTTATGCATTTCTTGAGGCATTCTCCCTTACCTCAAATCGGAATTTCGCAGTACTTCTGTTTATCTCATTCCTTGTTGCCATTGAATTACCGTTCTATTATAATTTGACCTATCTGTTTTTGACGGAGGCAAATCACGGAGTTGGGTTAGTACCGAGTAGTGCGAATTTTGCTATGAGTCTTGGGCAGGTTGCAGAAGTTGTTCTCATGCTGTTACTATTTCCATGTCTACGATTCTTGGGAATGCGGGTCACTATCTTCTTAGGAATTCTTGCGTGGCCAGTGCGTTACGCAATCTTTGCAATAGGTGAACCTGTGTGGTTAGTTGTTGGTTCACAGGCATTACACGGTATATGTTATTCCTTCTTTTTCGTTGGTGGGATGATTGCAGTTGAACGACTTAGTCCGAAGGATATCCGGGCAAGTTCACAAGCACTACTCCTCTTTTTCACCAATGGCTTAGGTATGCTTGTTGGACATATTGTGAGTGGACGCTTGCATGACTATTTCGCTTACCCAGATGGTGGACACGCTTGGGCGAAAATCTTTATGGTGCCAATCGTCTTAACAATTCTTGCCGCGATAGTTTTCTTTCTTCTGTTTAATGAACGTAAATACCAGGAGGATGCGGATGCCGAGTAACAAGGCATGATGCGAAACAGAATTGAGGTGCAAATTATGTCAAATATAAAGACACTCATGTTTGAATCATCTGATGAATATTTATCGATCTCAGCGATGCAGAATTGGCGTATTGTCATCTCTGACGATGCTACAACTGTAGAAAAATATGCCGCAGAAGAATTCCAAAAATGGTTCAATCAAGCTGCTCTATTAGCCTTACCAATTGGAACAGCAGACGAAAACTCAGATAAGAATGATGGACAGGTTAACATAAGTGCGTCTACTACGATGGATGATGAAGAGATCTGTATCAATGTTGAAAAGGAACACATACAACTTAGCGGTGGAATAGCACGGGGGATTCTCTACGCTGTATATCAGTTTCTTGAGGAATTGGTCGGTATTCGGTTTTTAACCACTGATCATACCTATATTCCAAATGCTTCAGAATTGACAATCCCTTGTGGTAGTTATACATACAAACCTCCCTTTTCATTTCGATGGAGTTACTATCGCGAGAATTCAAACGAACCAGAATTTGCAGCGAAACGTAAAGTGAATACTGTCACGGATGCTGAGAAACTTGGTGGAAAAACACGCCAACAACTTATTAACCATTCATTCCATGTGCTTGTCCCGTATGGTACGTACGGTGAAAGTCATCCAGAATATTATGCATTAGTCGATGGAAAACGGGATACGAATACGCACGGTGGTGGACCACAATTCTGTGTTACCAACCCCGAAGTAATTAAAGTAGCTTCTGAGACGGCAATTCAACGACTTTCCGATAATCCTGATGTCGCGAACATCAGTGTCAGTCAAGCAGATACTGCAGCATACTGCCGATGTGAACAGTGTGAGGAACTAAATGAGACGGAAGGCACACCGATGGGTTCACAATTGACTTTCGTTAATACAGTTGCAGAACGTATTGAAAAAGCATATCCCGATGTCAAAGTCGGAACGCTTGCCTATTGGTATACTCGCAAACCTCCCAAGACAGTTAAACCGAGACATAATGTGCAGATTCAATTATGTAGTATTGAAT
>VYFM01000371.1:3439-4207 GCA_009842375.1 Candidatus Poribacteria bacterium
CTCCATGCCATTGACAACCCAGATTGTGAACAAAATCAAGCATTTTGCGCGGATACGAACGCGTGGGGGAAAATCTGTAATGACATCTGGATTTGGAATTACAATACTAATTTCCGTTCCTACGATTTGCCGCTTCCAAATCTACGTAGCATCGGACCTAATGTCCGCTACTTTTTACAGAATAATGCTAAGGGTGTTTTCATGCAGGCAAATGGCAACGGGTTAACGGGTGAATTCTCTGATCTAAGAAATTACATAATTTCGCACATTATCTGGAATCCGCATCTTGACGATCAAGCAATCTTAGCTGAGTTTGTCAATTTACATTACAAAGCGGCAACACCTGTGATTATGGAGTATATCACTTTTCTCCATGATAACGTTGAGGAACGAAATCTACACCCGCGTTGTTTCCCATCTCCAGAAGATGTGGGTTTAGATGCTGAGAGTTCACAACGAGTGTTTGACTATTTCCAAGAAGCATTAGCACTTGCAGATAATTCTGAGGTGCAATCACGCGTAGAAAAAGCCTCAATTCCGGCATATAAAGCAATGTTGGTGGCAGGTAGTGATATTCCACACAAACGACGACGTGCCTTGATCGCTGAATACATTGCATTGTGCAAACGGCATGGGTTGACGCACACAG
Organism: Candidatus Poribacteria bacterium; assembly: GCA_009842375.1. Lineage (GTDB taxonomy): Bacteria > Poribacteria > WGA-4E > WGA-4E > WGA-3G > MSPOR6. Next base: position 4,089 of record VYFM01000371.1, read on the forward strand.
CCGAACACCAAGTTGCTGAAGCCTATTTTGAAGAACTGCACCAACAATAGAAGTTGTAGCACAAACTGTTAGTTTGTGCCATAAGAGACGCGAACTAAAAGTGTGATACTACAGAAATG
>VYFM01000469.1:0-2346 GCA_009842375.1 Candidatus Poribacteria bacterium
CCTTCGTACAATAATTAAGTATATTAGCCACTTACAATTGACTTCAACTTCAATATATTATAAAAATGTTAAAAATTTGTCAAGAAAAAACACATCAAAGCCAGGGTATGTAAAGTTTTTGACACTGTTGCGTAGGGGAAGGGTCTCCCCGCCCGTATTTTTGTCAGCATTTCGAGCGAGGAAACCTCGCCCCTACAATATGTCTGAGCATGGAATAACCTGTTGCCAAATACTTTACACACCCTGCCCAATGTCAAGTAAGTGTTGACAATAATCCAATTCCATGATACAACTATGTTATGATAAATAAATCAATTAAACTAATTTTCATTCTACTTATATCTTGCCTTTATCTTGGAAGTCAAGGCTGTGCATTTAACTTCAACACAAATAGTTCTTCAACAGGTATCCTCGAAAAAACTGGTGAACTCACAGAAAATGAAGTTTGGGATGGACGGGTGTATGTTGCTGGCACCGTGATTGTCCCAGAAGGTATAACCCTTACGATTCGGTCTGGAACAATTGTTGGTTTTGAACCTACGGAAGATCGTATTGCCATCATAGTGCATGGTGAACTCTATGCTGAAGGTGCACCAGACAGAATGATCGTATTTGGATCTTTAGGTAAACAACAAGAAACAAAAGCTCAACCTGAACAGAATACATCATCAAGACAAACAGATTCTACAAATATAAACGTTTTACCACCAAGTGCAGGAGATTGGCAAGGAATCACAATCGAAGCACAAAGTCAAAATAGTCGATTCACATATTGTCGTATCCAACATGCCGCCAAAGGTATTCTATGTGGCACAGATTCTGTCCAGATTGAAAAGTGTCTCTTCAGTGAAAACAACATTGGGGTACTTTGTGATAATTCCAATCCGACTATCACTGCAAACGAATTTAACAGGAATGGTAGTGGACTACAATTTCGTGGTTCTGCTACACCTGAGGTAGAATATAATGAATTCTCAGCGAATCGGTACGGACTCGTATGTGAAGACGATTCTCGTCCACGAATTCAACACAACAATATCCGATCAAACTACGAATATGCAATTATCTGTTATTCTACATCTTCACCTGAAATCGTATCTAACAATATTACATTGAACAACGGTTGGGCAGTTTACGACGGTGGAAGACTAAGAGACAATTATATCAGCGGAAATAAACAGGTGGGTCCAAATGTCATTGAGTTGAGTATTGGGACGCAAAGCGACCAGTATTATGGTGTTGATGAGGTATTTGATCCGAGGAATTCTCCTGTATCAGAAGCAGGTGTACCAAGGGATAATTTTTAATCAAATGAACCGAGTCAAAGCGTACCTTGAACTCATCCGTTACCCTCTTTTTGGAATTCCGATTGTCGCAACACTGCCTGGTGCGCTCATTGCAAGTGAAGGACAATGGACTTGGCGCGTTGCTGCTGCATTAGTCATAGCAATGTTCGGTTACTTCGCAGGAATGATTAAAAACGACTATTTCCATCGTGAAACAGATGTAGTTACGAATCCTGATCGTCCATTGCCATCACTTCGGTTAACCCCTAAACAAGCACTTGTCCCTGCAAGCATTATCTATGCCCTATGTGTCATCTGTGGGTTCCTGCTAAGTATAAAAGCTGGACTGTTGGTAATGGCATTGGTCGCAATTTCACACCTATATAACGCATTTTTCAAAGCCCAAGGTATATTAGGAAGCTTGACATTACCATTGGGAATTGGACTGTTGAACGTATTCGGTGCGTTAGTTGTGACCGGAAGTATACCGAGATTAGTGTGGTATGCATTTGGAGCGACTACATTATATGATTTGGGTACACACATCACAACAACATTTAAAGACATTACTCGCGACCAAAAGCAAGGAATAACAACTACTCCTGTGCAACTCGGAATAAAACCAGCCTTGATTTTGTCTGCAGCATCAACTATATCCGCCTTTGTTGTAGCACTATTACCGTATTGGTTGGAAGATTCGCTCATACACAAAACTTATATCTTATGGATAATACTGGGAGTCCTTGCTACTATAATCACTCGAATTCCTCTGTTCATGCAGCCTAATGAGAAAAACGGATATTATGCGTTGAAGGGATCCATGATAGGTTCAATACTCTTTTTCCCATGTCTATTTGGCACACAAGTGCCACTCGTAGTTTCAATGGCAGTGATTCTGCCTTTATTATTAGTTACAATGCTATTACTAAAAACAACAAGACAAGAGGTGTGAGAAAATTGTAGTAAAAACTGTTAGTTGATTTACTGATTAATATAATCACTTAGATTTTTCTACTTATCCGTTATATAGATGATCATAGACATGATATAGATGATCATA
>VYFM01000469.1:2356-4205 GCA_009842375.1 Candidatus Poribacteria bacterium
GTTCTAAAATGAAGGACATAATATGAAAAACATCGTCTTATTGATTACAGATACATTCCGTTATGACAACCTTGGTGAACGAGCAGAAAAACCGATCCGAACACCAATGCTTGATAAATTTGAGGCGGAACGCGCTACTGCCATAGACAAATTTTATATGAGTAGTTTTCCCACAATTCCCCATCGGACTGACGTTGCAACTGGAACATTAGGATGGCCTCACTATGGGTGGCAAGCAATTGATCTCAGTGGTCCAAATCACATTGCTAAACTCTTAGCGGGACAAGGTTATGCGACTCAATTAATATGTGATTGTCCGCATCTGTTTAATGCACGATTCCAACAAGGATTTCATGCTGCATTCCAACACAGAGGACAGGAAGGGGATAAACCGCTGCTTCATCTCAACGATGAGATACAAACTATTATGCCAGATGAGAAAACACGTCCAAATCCATCCTTTAGAGGTAACACTTTACCCAATACCCACCGTTGGACAAATAGATACTACCAATACGAAGCTGAGACATTCTCCGGAAGGACATCTCAATCTACTATAAGATTCTTAGAGGAAAACTATCGGTCTGGACCTTTCTTCTTGTGGGTAGATTTCTTCGATCCACACGAACCTTGGGATCCACCAGAATATATTGTCAAACGTTACGATCCAGATTATTCTGGACCCCCAATGTTACATCCAAACTATGGACGATCCTCCATCTATACAGATGCAGAATTACATAATCTTTGGGCACATTATGCTGGAGAATCTGAGTTGATAGACCGTCATATCGGACAGATACTTCAAAAAGTAGAAGATTTGGAACTCTGGGATGACACACTTGTCGTAGTAATGTCTGACCATGGTATGTCTATTGGCGAACACGATAGAACTGGGAAATCTAACATTGATTCTGAAGACCCAAGATATTGGCCCACTTATCCTGAGATAAACCATGAGATGTTCCTTATTGCTGGCGGTGATGTGCCACAAGGACAACGGATAGATATGATTGCACAACCGATAGATATTTTACCATCATTGTGTGATTTAGCAGGTGTCGCTCTGGATCCACCTAAACCTTTTCAAGGACGTTCATTTGCTGACGCGCTTCTCAATGGTGATTCTCAACATAGAGAATATGCAGTAACTGGAACACATATCGGTTCACGCAATGGAACTCTACCACGTCGTGCAACTACTCCCTTCCTTGTCACAGAACGTTGGGGATATGCCCCTGTTGGTGCTTATGGAACACCTGAATTGTTTGACTTAACAGTAGATCCAATTGCAACTAACAATCTTGCAGAAGAAAACGAAGCACTCGTTACGGAATTGCATCAACTCTTTATTGCACATCTTTTGGAACACAACGCTCCTGAACCTTTCCTTTCACTTTGGCAAGAATCTCCCACAGGAGACGGAAAAGGAAAATGGGCGATAGATTATCCTGAAGAGGATAATGGCTAACTATAAACCTCAATTTAGCGTGCATTTTAAGGTAGTATGCATATTCCGTGGATTGTCTTTAACATTTCCATGGAGTATGCATATTTCTTTGCATCAAATGACAGAGATACGTTGTAGTATTAGAGTTTCAAAATGTGGTTTTATTCATTAGAATTGGTATAACTATAGTGAATTTCAGAATTATTGACACCTATGGTTAGATATTTAGCATACCTTACTTTACAAACACTTTCAAAATTGTCCGGAGAAATATCAAATATATACATCAAAATTAACATTCAACATAAATCCAAATTCAGTTGTCTAACATACAAACATAATTGAATAAGGAAAATAAAATGAAAACTAAACATTTTGGGATTATATGTTCTATAATTC
>VYFM01000700.1 GCA_009842375.1 Candidatus Poribacteria bacterium
CTATCCAATCCTTGTGTGACGAGGTCTTCAACGTTGGAACCATCTAAGTTGGCGCGTTGGATTTTATCTATGCCAGTATCTGCCCAATACATCTTGCCAGCCTCAATGTCTAAGGCTATACCGCGTAGACCATCTAACCCTTGTGTAACGAGGTCTTCAACATTTGACCCATCCAAGTCTGAACGTTGGATTTTATCAGTGCCCCAATCTGTCCAATACATCTTACCACCTACTACATCTAAAGCAATACTACTTGCACCTTCTAATCCTTGCGTAACGAGGTCTTCAACATTTGCTCCATCTAAATTGGCGCGCTGGATTTTATCTGTGCCAGAATCTGTCCAGAAGATCGTCAATATATCTTCGTTTCTATTTGCAGTAACAAGTAATTCTGTTGTAAACGCTGTGCTATTATAGTCTGTTATCGCACCTGATGCGATGCTGAAAATCAGTGCGATATCCCGGACAAAGTCAGTCCCATCGTAATCAAGTTCAACTGCGACGACTTGATCACTGAGACGTTGCACTGTCGTCGTGTCTATTGTGACACCATTGATACCAGATACCGTCAATGCATCACTGATGATGGAGATGTCCTGCTCATAATCTATACCAGTAAGTTTCAGAGTAACAATGCTTCCATCCAGTGTCTCCTCTGTCAATGGTGATACCACAGATGCAGCAACAGTTTCTACAATAGCAGTGACAGATAATTCTGTTGAGAGTTCCCCGTTGTGGTTTGCTATCGCACCTGATGCGATGCTAAAGGTCAGTGCGGTATCCGTATCAAAGTCAGTCCTATCATAATCAAGTTTAACTGTCACTTTTCTATCACTGACGCGTTGCCAATTATCAGCGTCTATCGTTACCCCATTGATACCAGATACCGTCACTGCTTCCTTGATTTTGGAAATGTCCTGCTCAAATGTTGCACCAGTTAGGACCAACGAGACAACGCTCTCATCCAGTGTCGACTCTGTCAACGGTGACTCGACCAAAGCAGAAACAACCTCTTTAATAGCAGTGACAAGTATTTCCGCCGTGAATGCATCTCCAGCGTAGTCGGTTATTGCATCTGAACCCAAGCTGAAGGTAAGTGCTGTGTCATCGTCAAAGTCAGTGATATTATAGTCAAGTTCAACCGTTATTTCCGTATCGCTGTTGCGTTGCACGGACGCGGTATCTACCGTTACACCATCAATACCAGATACAGTAACAGCACTACTGATCTTGGAAACATCCGTCTCGTAAGTATCGTCATATAGTAGTGTTAACTTTACCATACCCTCATCCAAAGTTGTCTCTGTCAATGATGGTGTAGATGAAATCAAAAGCGGAATGAAGTTTGTCGTCCCTTCGTGAATTGATCCTAAATCCAAACGCACCTCATACGTAGTATTGGGAATAAGTCCTTCAATAGTATATTCTCTTGTAGCAGTAACAGTTCTGATCGGTATATAATAAATAGACCAACTCACTGAATATCTTTTTGTGGCAGATTCCCACTCACCTTGAGGTGATTTTTGTCTCCAGCTAAAGTCAAAACTTTCACTATAAGAACCAGAAGCATTTAACCGATAGCTGAAATTAAATTTGACGACAAGTGAAGTGTCGTCATCACCTGGCGTAACTGAGACAATATTAGCATAACTTGCGGTTTGAACACACCACAACACTACTACCAACATTAGAATTGACATGGTGATTTTCTTATTTACCATTAACTTTTTCATTTGATTCTCCCTTTATTGTATTACCAATCGGGTTGTTGTAAGCATGTCAACCTACACATAACCGTTTATAGCAAATGACTAATATATCCTCATCAACATCTTCATGGTATTCTCCATAATATAATATTAATACATTTATATTATATATTTTCATAATAGTATATATATGTTCTAATTATGTCAAATTATTTCTTTTTTTTATGTCCGAATCTCGGATTAAGTGGATGGACGCGGGTTGTGGAAAATGTATACGTGTAGGCATTTATATACTTTCCGCACCGCTGAGGCTTTTTGTTGTTGGTTCCGTTGTATGCTATACACCTTCCGCCACCATTATAGCTAATAGTGATTGTATTCAACATCAGAGGCGAAAGATGTATTCTATGTTCTCCCGCGTGCTCCGCGATTCAAACAAACATCACATCAACACACATCTTTATTTTAAAATCGTAATCTGATATACTAATCCCATATTACAAAAAACACAATTTGGAGAAAAAATGAAAAACATAATACACATAATAATAACCCTAATCATCGCTCTAACAATATACACAGCAACATTCGCACAAGACATCAAAGAGAGTATCGAACTACCAGATAACGCAACAGCACGGCTCGGTAAAGGTCGTATCTACGATATGCAATACACAGAAGACGGCACACGGCTGGCTGCCGCAACCTCTATGGGGGTATGGCTTTACGATACTATCGACTACAGAGAGATATATCTGCTGACGAAACACACAAATTATGCCGAGTTTATGGCTTTTAGTCCGGATGGGAACACGCTCGCAACTGGGGAGAGAAGCGGCATAATCCACCTATGGAACGTTGATACGGGAGAACACAAACGGGAACTTATGAATAAACAAGGTCTCATCAAACTCCTGTTCAGTAGGGATGGAGAGACGCTTGGGACTTTGGGTCCTCATGGAACTATACTTTTGTGGGATGCAATCATTGGTGAAGAAAAGCAGGCATTTGAGAATGTCGTTGATTTCCGTGCACAAGGGATATTCTCTACTGCTTTTAGTCCAAACGGGTTTTTGTTTGCTACAGGTGATGAAAACGGTGTCGTTAGGGTATTAGAGCCGTTTTCTACCAAAGAAATACACACATTTGAGGGACATGAAGGTCATGTCATCGATCTATCATTCAACTCCGATGACAACCTACTGGCAAGCGGCGGATGGGACTATACTGTCCGTCTGTGGGACTTGGATGCGGAAGAGCAGCAACTCTTGATTGGAGAAACGCTGTGCATTGACAACCTTACCTTTAGTCCGGTTGGGGACCTGTTAGCCGGCAGTAGTCATATTGGGGAGATCCGCCTTTGGGATATAAATTCAGGTGAAGAGCGTATAGAAATGAAGGGGCATAGCGGGAAAGTGCTTCGGCTCGCTTTCAGCTCGGATCTGCGGACGATTGCAAGTGCAGGTGTGGACGGAACCGTCCGTATCTGGGAGGTCTTTTCTGGTCGGCAGATGCACGTATTTCCTAATCATTTCGGCAATTTCACATGTATCGGCATGAGTGCGGATGGTAAGACGGTAGCAGCACCGACACACGACCGCACGGTCTGTCTATGGGATGTTGCATCTGGTGAGTTGGAAAAGACTTTTGACAAAGAAGGCTTTTTCGGTGTCACTGAAATAGCCTTCAATCCTGCTGGGAATGTCATCGCAACCGCAAGCTACGGAGATTTTATCGGTGTGTGGGATCGAGGAACAGGTGAAGAGATGGCAAGGCTACGCGGGCATAAAGATGATGTCTCTTCTGTTGTGTTCAGTCCTGATGGGAAGATTATCGTGACAGGGAGTAAGGATATGACTGTCCGTCTCTGGGATGCCGTCGCGTTGGAGGAAAAGCAGGTGCTTGAAGGACACGAGGCAGCAGTGACATGCGTTGATATCAGTCCTGATGGGCAGACGATAGCGAGTGCAAGTGAGGATATGACTATCCGTCTTTGGGATGCTGAATCGGGTGCTGAAAAGCAGGTGCTTGAAGGACACGAAAAGGGTGTATCCAGTGTTGCGTTTAGTCCCAATGGCACAACGATGGCGAGTTCGGATAGAACGGATTCGGTCAAGCTATGGGATACGGCAACAGGCACACCCCGCACAGTTGTTACGGGTGATGCATCTGGTGTGTTGTGTGTAGTGTTTAGTCCTGACAGTAAAGTGTTGGCAGTTGGCAACCTACATGGGGATGTGCATCTCTTGAATATCGCCTCTGGTGAGGTGGTCAAGACGTTTGAGGGTCATCTGAAAAAGGTGACGGATCTTGCCTTCACATCGGATGGTGCGAAGGTTGTTAGTCGGTCTGATGATGGCGTTCTGTATGTGTGGAATGTTAGTCTGTAGGTTGGAGCGAGCGTAGCGACCTCCAACATTTAGATTGCATTCGGTTTCCCATGTTGGAGGTTGCTTTGCTCGCTCCGACGGACAGACCCGCTTCCAACCTACGG
>VYFM01000566.1 GCA_009842375.1 Candidatus Poribacteria bacterium
CTTGTCAAGCATGGCGTAGAAATTCTATCCACCGGAGGTACCGCCAGACACCTACGAGAATCAGGTATTGAAATAATTGATGTCTCTGATTATACCGGTTTTCCTGAGATGTTAGATGGAAGAGTCAAGACACTTCATCCAAAAATCCATGCTGGTTTGTTGGCACAATGGGATATATCGGAACACGTATCACAAGTCAAAGATAATGGAATAAGACAGATTGACATGGTTATTTGCAACCTCTATCCTTTTGAGGAAACAATTGCAAAACCAGATGTCACACTTGAGGAAGCCATTGAGAATATTGACATCGGTGGACCAACGATGATTCGCGCCGCAGCAAAAAACTACAAACATGTAACAGTACTAACCAGTCCCAGTCAATATCCAAATTTTATCTCCGAATTAGATACCAATGATGGGCGCATCTCTGAAGATATAAAATTTGAATATGCAAAAAAAGCGTTCCTCCATACCGCACGTTACGACAACGCTATATCCAATTATCTTATCAATTTGGAAAACGATGATGAGTTTGGTGAAGCACTTACACTCCGATATCATAAAGCAGCAGCGTTGAGATATGGTGAGAACCCTCACCAAAATGCTGCCTTTTACAAGGCTGAAACTGAAACCGCACCATGTGCTGCATGGGCAAAGCAACTGAATGGACCACCATTATCATTCAACAATATCCTTGATTTAGATGCTGCCTTAGAAATAGTTAAGGACTTTAATGCACCAACCTGTGCAATCATCAAACATAACAACCCTTGTGGACTTGCGACTGCTGGTAATTTACAAGATGCCTTTACAAACGCACTTGAATGCGATAGAACTTCTGCGTTTGGTTCAATTATCGGCTTAAATCGTAAAGTTACAATTCAGACTGCAAATACAATACGCGATGCATCTAAATCTGGTGTAAAAATTGAGGCAATAATTGCACCAAGTTATACCGATAAAGCACTTCAAGCACTATCACGTGTGGAAGGTCGAAGGATACTTGAAACTGGAAAACTTCTTCCTACTCAACAAAGTCCACAAATACGTAATGTGACAGGCGGTATTCTTGTTCAAGATCAGGATATATTTAGTTTAGAAAACAGTGATTTAAAATTTGTTACCAAACGGAAACCTACTGAGGAAGAGGTAGAATCCTTGCTTTTTGCATGGAAGGCTTGTAAGCATGTCAAATCCAACTGTATCCTCCTTGCCCAAGACACACAAACCGTTGGAATCGGGGCGGGGCAGATGAGTCGTGTAGATGCAGCCATAATCGCTGTCCGTAAAGCAGGTGAAAGGACAAAAGACGCGGTATTAGCATCCGATGCATTCTTCCCTTTTCCTGATGGCATAGAAATAGCGGGTGCTGCAGGTATCCGAGCTATAATACAACCGGGTGGGTCAGTAAATGATGAAGCTGTCATTAAAACTGCTGACGCATACAATATTGCTATGGTTTTCACGGGTGTCCGTCATTTTCGTCATTAGATGTATGTGAAATATTCATACATCTGTGATATACTTCTATATAAGGAGGAAATATATGAAAACTTATTCGTTTCAGGTTGTATTGGAAAAAGATAAATGGCCAGATGAACCTGATGAAAAGGCAGTATGGCGTGCATATATTCCTGCCCTTGAGCAACAAGGTGCGGCAAGTTGGGGATATACTCAGCAGGAGGCATTGAGGAACTTACAGAACGCTGTTGACTTACTTGTAGAATATTTGTTAGAACAAGGTGAAGACCTTCCTACGGAACCTAGTCCACAGATTCAGGTCAGTGATGTGCCCTTAATCGCTGTGACAATTTAATATGGCAATTGATTATAAGCGATTACGCTCACTGACCGCTCGAAAATTAATCCGTGCTTTGAAAAAGGATGGATTTTATGAATTTCGGAGAAAAGGGGCAACACGTTTTTATGCACATCCTGATGGTAGGACAACAACAATTCATCTTCATAATATGGGTCAATCATTTGCAATAGGCACACTAAAAGCAATTATTGAACAACAAGCAAAATGGACTGACACTGACCTTGAACGACTTGGATTACTATAACCTGAATATACACATTAAGTGATAAGCGAAAAGGTAAATAATATTTGCAGAATACCTTCTCAATCCCTTCCACAATAATAACTGGGACTGAGGCATCTAAAAAAGTCGGTGAACAAGCAAAACGACTCGGTGCTACGAGTGCCCTCCTCGTTACTGATCCAGGAATTACCAAAATCGGATACGCAGAGCAAATTGCCAAATACCTACACGATGCTGGTATTGCCACCTCAATTTTCTCTGATGTCACACCTGACCCAACACTAAAAAATGTATCTAACGGACTAAAACAATATCATGCAGATAACTGTGACCTTATAGTAAGTTTAGGTGGTGGTAGTGCAATTGACTGTGGAAAAGGCATTGCAGTCAACCTTACAAATGATGGGGAATTAGCTGATTATATGGGAGTAGACAAAATCCCAAATCCAGGTGTTCCCTTAATTGCTATACCTACAACAGGTGGTACAGGGAGTGAAGTCTCAAAAGTCACCGTTATCACTGACACAGAACGTAATGTAAAGATGATGCTCAGTAGTTCATGTCTTTTGGCTTCTGTAGCATTGGTTGATCCGCTGCTTTCCATCACAACGCCACCCCACCTGACTGCAGCTGTTGGTGTTGATGCATTGACACACGCAATTGAAGCATACATTTCTAAACGCGCACAACCGATTACAGATGCACTTGCATTAAAAGCAATTGGTCTAATCTCTGGTTCACTTCGTCAAGCATGGGCAGATGGGGATAAGATCTCTGCACGATCAGACATGATGATTGGGGCATCAATCGCGGGAATGGCGTTCAGCAATTCTTCCGTTGCGTTAGTCCACGGTATGTCACGTCCAATTGGGGCATACTTCCATATTCATCACGGATTATCAAACGCTGTGTTACTTCTTGATGTAATGGAATTCAGTGTTGTCGGGACTCCGCAGCGATTCGCTGATATTGCCCAAGCGATGGGTGAACCAGTTGATGGATTATCTCCGATGAAGCAGGCAGATGTAGCGATTTCAGCTGTTGAACGACTTGTTTCGGATATTCAGATGCCTCGTCTTGGAGAAATTGGTATTGACAAAGAGAAGTTTGAACAGGTCATTGAACAGATGGCAGATGATGCAATAGCAAGTGGAAGTCCAGCAAATAATCCAAGACAAGCATCTCAAGAAGAAATCGTTTCACTATATAGAAAATGCTTCTCTCAGAGAATTACATAACAAGATCTAATCCCATTTCTAAATGATTAATTGTCATAAAAATCTGTAGGTCGGAGCGAGCGAGGCGACCTCCGACACGGGCGATTTCAATGGGCTTCCAATGCTGGAGTGAGCATAGCGACCTCCGACATACATGTGAAACCTCTAATTATTTCAATATTTACCAATATGTAATTGATTATCATATTTATCGTGCAGAAATAGTGGAAGAATAAAATGACACAAACACCGATTATTGAAATGCGTGACATCAATAAGAATTTTGGACACGTACGTGCAAACGAAGATGTCAACTTCATACTACAACGAGGTGATATTCACGCTATTGTTGGTGAAAACGGTGCTGGTAAATCCACTTTGATGAAAATCCTTTACGGACTTTATCAACCGGATTCAGGCGGTATCTTTTTTGATGGAAAACCTGTATCTATCTCTTCACCACGGAGTGCAATGCAACTTGGTTTGGGTATGATACAACAACACTTCACGCTTATTCCCGCTTTCACTGCAGAACATTATTATTGGCAAAGAGACGGTAAAACATGGAACACTACTCGATTTTAATAGAGCCGAAGATGAAATAAATGTACTCGCAGCGCAACTCGGTTTTGATGTGCCATTAAACAAACCGATAGAGTCCCTACCAATTGGAACACAACAACACACAGAAATCCTAAAAGTCCTTTACCACGGTGCAGATATATTGATAATGGATGAACCAACTGCCGTGCTTGCCCCACAAGAAATTGAAGGTTTGTTTGAGTGTATGCGTAATCTTAAAAGAGAAGGCAGAAACATTATCATAATTACACATAAACTTGATGAAGTCATGACGATTGCCGATACTGTTACAGTAATGCGGCATGGAAAAACCGTTGAGACGTGTCCTATTGCAG
>VYFM01000720.1 GCA_009842375.1 Candidatus Poribacteria bacterium
ATTATGTCAAAACGTCATAATTTGGACAAAACAGTCGTTGATACACTTCAACAGTCTATTCGCGAATCAGTTGACACCGCAATGAAACATGACTCCAAATTATCAAAAGTCTTAATTAATTCTTATGGAAGCAATTTGGACATTCTTGAAAGGTTGTGGTCACATCCTGAAATTAAAGAGATATTTACTAAACACTTGAGCAACGCACAACTACAGGATTACAGCGATTTTATCAACGCCAATCGTCTTGAAAAACAAGCCATAATTAATATGTTGATAGTATTACTTGACCAAGAAGTTTTTTTGACTGCTGACCAACGCAAAAGTATAGCACAATTGCTACACGGTAAAACAGATCAATTACAACTCACTTCAAAAAACATAATAAGATTAGATTCACAGGAAGCAATTGAACGTATAAGTCAGAGATTGGAAATCACGTTAAATGATGTGTTAACAGAAACACAAATGAAACTATGGCATACTATGGTGGATATGAATCCCAACAATAAGCAAAAACAGAATTTCCAAATGTTCCTCGCAAGAACCGAAGTTAATTTGAAAAGAACAGTCAATGCCGGTAGGATGACCGAGAAAGAAGCTAAAGAACAACTTGATACATTAAAAAAACAATTAGGCATAGAATCAAAATCTGAAAAACTAACACCTCAGCAATACCTAAAACAGTTCCTTGAAACGAGACTTGCAGCGCACATAGAAATATTAGGTATACAAAACAAAAACGAATCGAAACGCCTAACTTTAGCCGCACAAGGTGTAGTCCAACAATACTTAGAAACTAAAGACCGTATGGCAATGTACCGTGAAGGGGAAGCAAAAATCATGGATGCATTCGTGGCTAAAGAAATAACCAAGGAACAAGCCGATAAGCAACTTGGTGACTTGACAGAAAAGATATGGGGAGAGAACATCGAATACGAAGAAACAGGTGAACCCTATGCTGTAGACATTATAAATCATCCGCTCTATCAAAAAGCCATCAAAGATGTCCTTTCCGATGATGCGTATGCACAGTATATCGCAATTCAAAAAGAAAGAGATGCGTTCCATCAACAAGTTTATCGTGAAGCAGCAATAACCTATTTAGACACACAACTGATCTTAAACGACACACAACGGAAGCAAATAGGAACAATAGCAGCGAATTTAACTGTCCAACCGACAGTAAAGGATGCTCCTATGGATATGTTTTACCAACTCTTCCTACGTATAGACAACGACATATTAAGTCCTGGGCAGCATCAGCAGTTTGAACAGATATTAGGTACTGAAGTGGCAACAGTTGATATCTTGGAGCGTTGAAACAAATGCCTCGTTTTATCCCTTTTCTTATAATAGCCCTTGTTATCTGTATTTCCACTTGCACCACCTTTGCAGAAAATGATGTAATAAACAGTGGAACTATCCAAGGTAAAGCAATTGAATATGGAAAAGAAAAAATTCCAATTAAGGGCTTAATAGTTACTATTATTAGTCCTGACGGCAAAGAACTCACAGTAAAAACTGATGAAAATGGCAATTATAAATTCAGTAATCTTCCTGCTGGTAACTATACCCTAAAATACCTTCAAGAAGGATTTGAAAGAGAGAGTAGAGGTAGTGAATCCGTTAAGGTGGTAAATGGTAAAAACCATGTTGTAGAACTCAAAATGGTTGACTTGTTCAAAAGGGCAAAAAGGATGGTCAAATATAGAATACTACCAATGCTCTACCACGTTACTGATAATATCTCTAAACGTCATAATTTGGAGCAAGAAAGAGTTGGTGCCATTCGGAAAGCACTTCAAAAATCTATTGAGCAAGTGTTAGAAAACAGGAAAGATCTATCTACATTCGCAATTAACTGGAGCCCCAGTAACATAGATTTACTTGAGACGTTGTTATTACACCCAGACATTAAAGCAGTATTCACCAAACATTTAACCGAATTGTCATTAAAAGCAATTAACAATTTCATCAAGGAACGACAACATCGAGAAAACCAAGCTAGCATCTATTACTCAACAGTATTACTTGATAAAATCCTCAGCTTATCAGCGGATCAACGCCAGAAAGTTATGCAATCGCGGTTTGATATGGAAAACGATGCATGGCAAAATGTTTTAACCAAGACCCAGAAAAAAATATTAATGTGGGCAAACCAAGAAAATACAGAAACTTCTATTAAGCGTCAGATTCGTAATGTTCCTAATGTAATCATTGATGCTAATATCGCTGCAGCCGAACTCAAGGAATTAAAAAGAAAAGCGGAAATATTGGAATCCGATGAACGAACAAAACAACTTGTTAAAGCTATTTTCGCAGCACATACCGAACAGTTAGGTAACCTTAATGAGCATGCATCGCTTTTACTATCCTTAGCTGCCAAGAGTGTGGCTCAAAAATACCTTGAAACAAAAAAAATCATGTTTCTATACCATGATACAGAAGTCAGACTTATCAACGCGATTGAGAAAAATGAGATTACCCCGCAACGTGCATTTCAAGAACTCAAAGAGTTGAGTGAAATACTATGGGATGAAAAAGAAGAAAATAGTCAACCGGATAAAAACAATGGCAGAATGGAACATTTTGAATTCCATTTTTTCACTCGTTTTACGCAGATAGCTTCCAGCAGAAGATCGCGTGTATACGGATGGATAGGTGGAAAAAAAGGATTCAATACGGAAATTTATATCATTACAGAACTGAACGACCCCACATTAGACATTTTATATCACCCACTATACCAACAGACCCTCAAGGATGTTCTTTCTCAAAATGAGTATGCACAATACACACAAATTCAGGTTGAAAGAGATAATTTCCGTCAACAAGCTCTTCGTAATTTAGTTGTAGCGGAGATGGATACACTGATTTTTTTAGATGATGACCAGCGTGAGCAGTTTGAAAAGATAACGATTCCGTTTGCTGTACCTCCTTTAACTGAGGACCCTCAAAGAAACATGTTTGATCAACTGATAGAACAAATAGACAACGAAATACTGAGTCAGTGGCAACAGAATTATCTTCATTCCTATCTTTCAGATCTTGATGAAATTTGACATTTCTTGTTAGAAGTAAAGATAGACATATATTTAATTTGACATAAGATTATGCAGATAAAAGATATTATGGAGACATCAAAATGATTAGATTTAGTTTGATACTTATAGCAGTTGTTTGTATTAGTCTGTGCACTATAAGCACAGACACTACCGAAGCACAAGACCCAACACTCCGCTACGGCACAGGTGTCCCGCCTGCTGTGAGAAGCATCAATGACAGATGTTTGCGATACCTCGCCAACACACAGTTGAAAGATGGAAGTTGGCAAGGATCACGAAATGGCCCAGGAATCACTGGAATCTGCGTGATGGCATTCATGGCAAGTGGCGAAGACCCAGATTACGGTCCTTATGCAACAAATATTCGCAAAGCCCTACAACACATGATCATTAGCCAAGACCCAAGAACAGGATACATGGGCACAAGTGGACACGCTTCAATGTACCAACATGGATTTGCCACATTAGCACTCTCTGAGGCGTATGGAGCAGTAAGCGAAGATCTGCTCTGGAAGGACAGTGAGGCACCTACAAATCGCAGACGAACGCTAAGCGAAGCTCTCGAACTTGCAGTCCGATGTGTGTTAACCGCACAAGAAAAAAATCCATGGGGCGCATGGCGATACGGTCCACAAGCACGAGATGCTGATACAACCGTTGCCGGAACCGTCCTAATGGGAATACTCGGTGCACGAAACGCTGGTGTAGAAATACCAAATGAAGCCGTTAACAAAGCACTTAACTATTTTCAAACATGCACATCAAGAGGTGGAAGTGTCTCTTATACAGCATCAGGAAGCCATGGTGACAGCCTCACCCGCTCTGCAATCGCCGCACTCGTTTACGCTATCGGAAAACGGAAAGATACACCTGAATATAAAGCAACTTCCGAATATATCAAACGTAGAGCGAATTATAATGTAGGGAGCAGTTATATGTTTTACACATTATATTATATGGCTCAAGCACTATTTCAAACTGATTTAGAGACATGGCAAGCTTGGAATCAACGCACTATTGAACGACTACAGAAAATGCAACAATCAGATGGAAGTTTCAACAGTTCCTACGGTAAAGCTTATGGCACAGGCATGGCTGTCCTCACA
>VYFM01000222.1 GCA_009842375.1 Candidatus Poribacteria bacterium
GGAAACCGCACCTACCGTCGAAAAATAAGATAAATCTCGTTAATTAGGTATTATTATTTGACAGGTGGGCATACATAACATAAGTTGTTCTCAATTCGTGTGTCCTTGTATGGTGTGAAGTTTCTATTGTCTGAACCAGGATTATCAAGATTATAGGATTTTCAGGATTGTGTTTCTTGTATTGAGGTGTTTCTCTGCAGGTGAAATATGATTTTAACCAGAAGATACGATTCTACCTTGCGATAGGATTTATCCTAAGTACGTGAGTTTGAAAAAGTTTTCACCCGTAGCATTTTCTGTTATTTTTGGCAAAAACGGCACAACCTAACAGGTTATGCTACAAAAATACTGCTTCTTTTAGGCTTGAAAAGTGTTTAGAGCAAACTCACATTTTATTATCAAACTCACGTTAAGTATTCTATACTCGTATCACACCGTTGGTGTTAATAGTCCGTATATCGTTCTTAGCTGCGACCAAAGACAACTCTGAAACACCATCAAATAATATATTTCGGGTAGGTGATTCATTCGTGCTGTCTATATACTACGAGCTACACATAATTCGAACGAGAAGTTCGGTTTCCATTTTTGCTTTTTGGTTTCGTGCGATTGCTTCGTTTGATGCAATTTTCACCAAATAGATTTTCTACCTGTTTGAAAACTGTATCTGTATCTGTGATGTTATATTTAGAAGCACAACGTGTGATGATTTCGCCGAAACGTGGTGTCATGAGACGCAAAATTAAGTGTAGGTTTCCATTGTTGGCAAGAGCGATTTCTTTGAGAGCCTTAAGTTTATCAAGATTTTCAAGGTCAGTTTCTGGCACTGTAACCTCAACTGCACAAGTCTGTTTTTCAGGTACAGTGTCTAAATTTACAATTATCTCAGCTTGTATTTGCCGTTCTTCCTGTTCAGTTTCATCATTATCAGGATTTCGGTTCTTGCCGTTGCGATTGATCTTAACATTTCCTTCAATCCAAACTATCCTGTCCTCATGAAGTTCTCCTGCTTTTTTAAATGCTTCTGGGAAAACGACAACTTCTACTGAACCTTCTAAATCTTCGAAGCCAAGTACTGCCATGGAATCACCTTTCTTCGTCTTGATATCTTTTACATCGGTGATCATGCCTGCAACAGAAACTGTGGACTCAATCTTATGTTCAGCCAGTGTTTGTGTGCTTGCGGTTGTATAGTACTTGATAATGTCTGTATATTGTTGGAGTGGGTGTCCAGAGACGTAAAAGCCGAGTTGTTGTTTTTCAAGTTTTAGCTTTTCAAGCGGTTCATACTCCACTGTCTCTGTGAGTGTTACAGATTTTACCTGTATATCAGCTGCATCACCGAAGAGATTCATCTGTCCCCTTTCGCGTTCTGCTTGTGCGGTCTGTGCGACTTTTAAAATACTTTCTAAGTTTGAATGGAGTTGTGCCCGATTTCCTTCAAGCGAATCAAATGCTCCGCTTAGAATAAGGCTTTCAATAGCCCGTTTATTGACAACTTTTGTATCGACGCGTTCACAGAAATCTTGTAGAGAATTGAATGGACCTTCTTTTTTCCGTGCCTCCACGATTGCATCAATTGCACCTTCACCCACACCTTTCACTGCAACAAGCCCGAAGCAGATATCGTTTCCATTGACTGTGAAATCCTTATTACTGCTATTGACATCTGGAGGAAGCAAATTTATTTCTACATCAAGAAAACTTGCAAGTCTTCCACACTCTGTGCGATAACTTGTGATTTTGTCGGAGTATACTGCCTCTCCGGTCATCATCGCCGCCATGAATTCGTGCGGATAGTGTGTTTTTAGATATGCCATTCTATATCCTAACATGGCATAAGCGACAGAATGTGATTTATTGAATGCGTATCTGCTAAAGGGTTCAAGCAGGTCATACACCTCAGCTGCATCTTTCTCAGAAATTCCGTTTTTAACTGCCCCTTCAATGAATTTCGGGCGTTGTTCTTTTAGCAATTTCTCTTTCTTTTTTCCCATTGCATCGCGAAGGACATCCGCTTCACCAAGTGTAAATCCTGCCATATCTCGTGCGATTTGCATTACCTGTTCTTGGTAGACACACACGCCGTAAGTATTCTTGAGAGCACTCTCAAGCGACGGATGCATATATTCTACATCTTCTAATCCATTTTTTCTATCAATGAACTGTTGCATCATACCGCTTTCTAATGGACCTGGGCGATATAGAGCTGGAATTGCTGAGAACTCCTTGAAGTTATTCGTTTTGAGTTGCGTTACCACCCGATACATTCCGGGAGAAGTTTCCAGTTGAAACAAGCCAGCCACTAATCCTCTACTGATAACTGAAAATGTTTTTTCATCGTCAAAAGGAATTTCTTCTAACTTTATGTCATCACCGTGATTTGCTTTTATCATTTGAAGACAGTCATAAATCTCAGCGAGGCTGCGTAAACCGAGGAAATCGAATTTGACGATTCCTACATTTTCAACAGTTTTGTGTTCAAACTGTGTAGCGACTTGATCATGTTTATCCTTGAAAAGTGGTGCAAAATCCGTGAGTGGACCGTTTGAAACGACGATTGCGGAAGCGTGGCAAGAGACGTGTCGTTTCATCCCTTCAACAGCCAAACTAAGGTCCATTAGTTCTTTATTTTCTGGTAGTTCTGCGAGTGCCTGAAATTCGGAGACCTGTTCTAATACCTCTTCAATAGAGATCCCTGGTGTGCTTGGGATCAATTGCGTTAGTTTATTCACATTTTCGAGTGGTACATCAAGTGCACGTCCAACATCTTTGATTGCTCCCTTTGCCCCTAAAGTTGAAAAAGTAGCGACTTTCCCGACAGAATCGTGTCCATATTTATTCACGAGGTACTCAATAACATGATCTCTCGCTCGGTCTGCGAAGTCGATATCAATGTCAGGTGGACTAATCCGTTCAAGGTTCAAAAACCTTTCAAAGAGGCAGTCATAATCCATTGGATTGAAAGTAATGACATCAAGTGCGTATAGTACGAGGCTACCTGCAGCGGATCCACGTGCGGAAAGCGGATACCCTTGCTTGTTGGCGTATTTGACGTAATCCCATACAATTAGAAAGTAACCGGGATAACCTGTTTTATTTATAATATCAAGTTCATGGTCTAACCGTTGCTTGACTTCCGTGGAGAGTTCACTCCCTAATTTTTCCTGTAATCCCTTGTAACAGAGTTCCTTCAGGTAACTCTCATTTGTATGTCCTTCTGGCACTTCATATTTTGGCATCACGCTTTCGCCGAAATCCAATTCAAGATTACAGCGTTCAGCAATTTCAAGCGTGTTGCTGATGGCTTCTGGTGGGAAATCCTTGAGGGCTTCACGCATTTCATCAACATTTTTAAAGTAGAAATGGTTGTCAAACCGCAACCGATCTTCTTCATTGACGGTTTTCTTTGTTTGGATACAGAGGAGAACATCGTGCATGTGGTGGTCGGACTTGCGTAAATAGTGGCAATCATTTGTGCCGACGAGTGGTAGTTTGAATTCTTTCGCTAAATCGACCATTACCGGGTATGCCTGAAGTTCTTTGTCAATATAGTGATTTTGCACTTCAACATAGAGGTTGCGGGGTCCCATAGTCTCAATTAGTAATTTGAAGTTTTCTATTGCTTCCTCTCGCTTGTCTGAACAGAGAAGTTGCGGTACTTGTCCTTGGATACATCCAGTTAGGGCGATAATGCCTTCTCGGTGTTCACGCAAGATTTCCATGTCTATACGCGGTTTGCTATAGAAACCTTCTGTGTATCCTCGCGATACTAATTCAAGAAGGTTACGGTAACCGGTTGCATTCTCAACGAGAAGTGTTAGGTGGTATGGGCTGCCTTGGTCTTTTCCGCGTTTTTCTCTGTGACCTGGGGCAACATATACCTCACACCCGACTATAGGGTTTACACCTGCTTCTTTTGCTTGGGTATAAAACTCCAATGCCCCGAACATGTTGCCGTGATCGGTGAGTGCGACAGCAGGCGCACTATTCTCTACTGCCCATTGAATCATATCTGAAATTCGGCATGCCCCGTCAAGCAGGCTATACTCGCTATGGTTGTGTAAATGAACAAATTCGGACGACATGGGTACTCCTGATTGCTAAAATTTCTATTACAATTTCCGAGGAAATTTGGTTTTATATTTATTTAATTTAATTGAAAAAATTAT
>VYFM01000156.1 GCA_009842375.1 Candidatus Poribacteria bacterium
GATGAACTCTAAGTAACAATCATCAACAAAAGATTCATAAAACTGAATAACCCTGTCCCAATCGTTTTTTGTTGTGATTCCATATAAGTAGTGATATAATTAGAAATCTATTTTGCACTACGAGAATTGGGTCCGTAACGATTAGATCATAATCACAGAATAGTCATCCTGTCGTCAATATTGTCCATGAACACTTTTGATACGCATACCATTATCATCTCAAATGAGAAAGTAGCGGAAGATCATTATCTATTACGTTGTGAGTGTTCTGGTATTGCTAAGTTTGCACGTCCGGGACAATTCATTCATGTCATGATTTCGCAAGGTGCTGGACTATTACTCCGCCGTCCCTTTACAATCTATACAGTTAATGGCAGAGAAATTACAATGCTCTATCAGATTATCGGTGAGGGGACAAAACAATTGTCAACAATGCCAAAAGGTGCCTCAATACAAGTGCTTGGACCACTCGGTAATACATTTGACATTGCCAAAAATCCTGAACCAGCAATTTTGGTTGGTGGTGGAGCAGGAATTGCTTCCTTGATGTTGCTTGCAGTTGCTTTACGTGCACAAGATATACCAACAATCGGATTGGTAGGTGCACAATATCGGGATAGATTGCTAAGTGTTGATGACTTAGAGAAAATCGGAGTGAAGGTGCATATCGCTACCGATGACGGTAGTATTGGACATCAAGGTTTTGTGACCGATATTTTAACAAATATGCTTCGTCAAAATGATCTACATCACCCTATAGTTTACGCATGTGGACCACACGGTATGCTTACTGCTGTAGCAAAGATAACAGAAGAATTTGAAGTTCCGACACAAGTTGCGATGGAAAATCGGATGGGTTGTGCAATGGGGGTTTGTCTTGGGTGTGTTTGTCCTGTCTATATTGATGACGAGAGCATTGAATATCAACGCGTTTGTACCGAAGGTCCTGTATTTAATGCGTTAGACATAGCCTGGGAAATATCATAGATTGAGAAAACAGATAATATGAAACGAACATTCTACAGCGAATTAGTATCAACAAGTTTGGATGGTGAACTCATTTCAGATGCCTGTTGTGAAAAGATACTTTCTTCACCAGAAGTTGAGTTGCTTCCACTATTAGACTCGGCATATCAAATTCGCGAAACATACTTTCAAAATACAGTCCAACTCCATATCCTCAATAATGCCCAGAACGGTAATTGTCCAGAGGATTGCTTCTACTGTGTGCAAGCAAAAACTGCAACGACAGACATTGATTCCTATCCATTAAAACCACAGTCTGAGGTCCTTGCTGAAGCAGAACGTGCATATCAATCTGGTGCGTATCGTTATTGTATAGTGATGAGCGGTAGAGGTCCATCACCTAAACGGGTCACACAATTAGCAGACTTAATACAAGCGGTAAAAACAAAATATCCAATTGAAGTGTGTCTATCTGTTGGATTGATTGACGAAAGTGCTGCGCGTGCTTTGAAAGACGCAGGACTTGACCGCTTGAATCACAATCTAAACACATCTGAATCACACTATCCGAAGATATGTACCACACATACCTATCAAGATAGGATGGATACACTTCGTGCTGCACAAGCTGCGGGACTTTCGTGTTGCTCAGGGGTTATTGTTGGGATGGGTGAAGAAAACGGGGATTTAATCAGGGTTGCTAAAGAGCTGCGTAGATTAGAAGTAGCCTCAATTCCGGTTAACTTTTTCCTTCCAATTGATGGTACGCAGCTTGAGGATACATCATCTTTGACACCCGACTACTGTTTGCGTGTGCTTTGTTTGTTTCGGTTTATAAATCCGAGTGCGGAGATTCGTGTGGCTGCTGGCAGAGAACATCATTTGCGTGGCATGGAGGTGATGTCACTGTATCCGGCGAATTCCATGTTTTTGGAAGGTTACCTAAATGCAAAAGGGAAAGAATCATCACGTACGTTTCAGATGATAACGGATGCGGGGTTTGTCATTGAAACAAACGGAGATATATCGGATCTATCACATCATGCACAGGTTGAGAAGGAAGGGGTACTTCTCAAGGAATTGGAAGTGCTTCGTCCGCGTATGGGATCCAATAGTTAGAAAAGAGAGGTCTAACAAATAAGGTTTTAACCGTATCATCTTACCCAATTTGTTTTAACCCACCCATATACGGCTGCAACACTGCTGGTACACGGACTGTGCCATCTGGGTTCTGGTATGTCTCAAGGAGTGCAATAACGACGCGCGGTAGTGCAGTGCCAGATGCATTGAGGGTGTGGATAAACTCAGGTTTGGCACCCGCTTCTGGACGGTATCGGATATTTGCCCGACGTGCTTGGAATGCCTCAAAGTTACTACAAGACGATACCTCTAAAAACTTTTCACCTGCTGGTGCCCACACTTCAATATCGTAGCATTTTGCTGCTGCAAAAGAGAGTTCCACTGTGCAATGCTGCACAACACGATATGGTAGACCCAGTGCCTGTAGAACACTTTCAGCATTTGCTAATAATGCCTCATGTTCTGTGTATGATGTTTCAGGTGTGGTGAATTTTACCATTTCCACTTTGTCAAATTGATGGATGCGCTGCAAACCGCGTGTATCTTTACCATACGCGCCTGCTTCTCGACGGAAACAAGGAGTGTAGGCGGTATAATAGATAGGTAAATCTTCTGCGGATAATATTTCATCTGCGAATAGGTTGGTCACAGGGACTTCGGCAGTTGGGATAAGAAATAGATCGGTGTCAGGATTTTCTTCGTCTCTATCACAGCGATACATATCTGCTTCTAATTTTGGGATTTGACCTGTACCTGTCATTGTCGGACGGTTTGCGAGAAACGGCGGAGAAATTTCTGTATAACCGTGCTGGGTAGTGTGCATATCGAGCATAAACTGGATCAATGCCCGTTCAAGTCTTGCACCTAAACCTTTGAAGACAACAAAGTTGCTTCCTGCTACCTTTGCCCCTCGCTGAAAATCGACAATATCTAATTCTTCTGCGATCTCCCAATGCGGTTTAAGATCAAAGTCATAAGATGGTTTTTCTCCCCAGGTTTTGATCTCAATGTTGTCATCTTCACCAGTGCCAAAAGGTGTGCTTGGTTCCGGCATATTCGGTATTGTCAAACATATTGCATCTATCTCAGATTTTAGGTCAGTAGCTTCTGAATTTCGTTCCTTGATTTCCTGAGAGAGTTTCCGCATTTCAGCAATCGTCTCTGATGCGTCTTGCTTTTCCTTCTTTAATTGTGCGATTTGTTGTGAAACTTGGTTCTGATATGCCTGTAGGGTTTGGGTGTGTGTCAAATTCTCACGCCAGCGCGTATCCAAATCAATCAGCTTGTCTAAATCTGCCTCAGTCTGACGATCAGTTAACATCTTGCGAACGGCATCGGTATTTTCTCGAATAAACTTGAGGTCAAGCACTTCGGTTATGCTCCTCTATTGTAGGGTGTTGTTTATATACACATTATAGAAGTGAAATATGTAGTGTGTTCAGTAACGAAAAAACCACAGCATTGTTTAACACAACCTGTGGCTAATTCTATTAATGTAAACGGGCCCGACGGGACTTGAACCCGCGACCTCCTGCGTGACAGGCAGGCGCGCTAAACCAACTGCGCCACGAGCCCATAAGATACCTCGAACAAATAGGCGGGACAGGACTTGAACCTGTGACCTACAGCTTGTAAGGCTGTCGCTCTAGCCACCTGAGCTACCCGCCCAAAATGAGATTGTTATATTATCTCATCTCAAGGACGTTTTTAAGTATATCACATACTTTGGAGTTTGTCAAGAAAATTTCATTTTTTCCCAGAGACATTCAGTTGTAGCGATTCAACATTTTCAGAATGACGGATGGACGCTAAATCAAGAAATTAAGAATGGTTCAAAAATGTCAAACTTTAGAGTCTTTTGAGGGGTGTGTAAAGTTTTTGGCATGTGTGTTGTCTGAAGCGCGGATTACGCGGAAGACGCAGAGGGACGCGGATAAGAGGTATTTGGTGGATGTATACGTATATACAAGGATTTTGGTGGCTGAAGCGCGGAGGATGCGGACGGTGTGTTTGCACAAACTCGAAAGTTTGTGCTACAAAGAAGCGGACAGCACGCAGCGCGTGCTGCCATGTCGGGTTTCGGGACTCTACCCGACCTACGGACGGACATCGCGGAGGA
>VYFM01000703.1 GCA_009842375.1 Candidatus Poribacteria bacterium
CAGCAACAATCGCTGCTAATATAAGAGCGAAGAATCCCCCACGCTTTAGCGGGGGGAGTATGTCAACCAATTGGAACACCCGAAAAAGTAACTGTCATTTTCATTGATAGTAATATCTACACAAGATGCCAACTGAGTTTAGAACTAAACGTAAAATTGAGTTTTCCGATACTGACATGGCAGGAATCGTCCATTTTTCAAGGTTTTTTATCTTTATGGAAACCGCTGAACACGAATTCCTACAGAGTTTAGGAACAAGTGTAGCAACAGAATGGGATGGAAACAAAATCGGTTGGCCTCGACTGACAGCATCATGTGAGTATCTAAGTCCGTTGAGATTTGAAGATGAAGTAGACATCCGTCTTTGTGTAACCAACAAAGGAACAAAATTTCTCACATATCAATTCTACTTTACGCTTGATGGTAAGGATATCGCACGCGGGCAACTTACCACTGTCTGTTGCATTACAAATCCAGACGAAAAGATACAAGCCATTCCAATCCCTGAGTTCATCTCATCTAAAATCACTACAACCTAATATACCACTACAATTATCAACATATTTGAGGAATTCATGACTTATATCCTGAACATTGAGGACGCAGAAGTAATTCGAATTGAAGGTGAAGCACCGCGTACATTGTATACGCTTATTCAACCAAATATACAGAATACAGAACATTTTTCAATGGGATTAGAAGAAATTGATCCCAATAGTGAAATACCAATGCATTCACATAGTGAGGAAGAAGAGATAATTTTTGTGTTTGCAGGAAAAGGAAAAGCGTATGTTGGTGGCGAGGAGTCAGAAGTGAAGAAGGGTTCGGTAATCTATATTCCACCGAATGTTGACCATCGATTTGTCAACACAGGAGATGAACCCTTATGGATTACTTGGACGCTTTCACCACCCGGTTTTGAAAAAAAGATTCGTAAAATAGCTGATGGTTCTGCAGGGATGGAGATTTATAGCGAATCTTGATCAAGACATTCCAGACCTACTAACAGATGATGGTGCTACATCATAATGTGAAAATTCCAATGTAAATGCACCACGTCCTTGTGTCATGGAACGTAGTTGTGTTGTGTATTGAAAGGTCTCTGCTAAAGGTATAATAGCATTAATGATGTTAGTCATATCTTGAGAATCTGTCTCGTTGATTTGAGCACGACGGGCATTCAAGTCTCCAATTACTTTCCCAACATGTTCATCTGGAACTGTAATATGTATATTCATAATCGGTTCAAGCAATAATGGGTTGGCATTCCTTACTGCTTTCTCAAATGCAACTACAGCCGCTGCCTCATACGCATTCTCCGATGAATCGGTTGGATGTGTTGAACCACCTGTTACAGTAACCTTTATATCCTGTAACGCATACCCCATAAGAGTACCATTACCCATTGCACCTTCAAGGGCAGTCTCTATTGATGGTATAAATTGTCGCGGTATTTTAGTCTCATCAGATCTATCCTCAAATTCAAAACCCTTATCTCTTTCTAAAGGTTCTACACGAAGCGCAACATCTCCGTAAATACCTTCCTCGTCTGTTTTATGGATATGTGTTCCGCGTCCTTCTGCAGATGTGCTTATTGTCTCACGATATGCAACCTGTAACTGATGGACACGAGCATTCACACCAAACTCGCGAATCATTCTGTCTGTGAGTATTTCTAAGTGTAGTTCCCCCATACCAGAGATAATCCGTTGTCCAGTTTCTTTATCAATATCAACAGTAAATGTCGGATCTTCATCCATAAGTTTTTCCAGAGTTTCTTCCAATGCATCTGTGTCACTTGCCCGTTCAGGCTCAATCGCAACGGAAATAACTGGCGGTGGAAATTCAATGGACTCAAGTAACAAAGGATGCTGTATATCGCTCAATGTATGTCCAGTTTTGGTCGTACGCATTCCGACGAGGGCAACGATATCACCTGCATAAGCAGCATCACAACTTGCTTCTTTATTCGCATGCATCTGTAATATTCTGTTTACCCGTTCACGTTTTTCTGTTGCTACATTATAGACTACTTCTCCACGTTTGAGTGTGCCAGAATAGACACGGCAATAGACCAACTTATCCACAGTGTCATGACTTGCTACTTTAAAGGCTAAGGCAGAAAACGGTTCAGTGTCATCCGCATGTCGTACAACAGATTCAGATGCTTCGGATTTTGACCTTTTGGAGGATTTGCCTTTTGCAGGTATAGATATTTCACCTTCAATCGGTGGAACATCAACAGGAGAGGGAAGAAAATCAATTACAGCATCCAGCAAAGGTTGCACGCCTTGATTCTTTAATGAACTGCCGCATAATACAGGAATAAAACTACCTTTTAATGTTGCTCCTCTAATACCTGTCACTAACTCCTCAACTGAAATATCATTGCCCTCAAGATATTTTTCAAGAAGGTCATCATCTTCAGATGCAACATTCTCCAATAGCGATTCACGCGCAGTATTTGCTTTATCTTGTATTTCAGGGGGAATGTCTGCTTCTTGAAATGTCTTACCTTGATCAGATTCATTCCAATAGATAGCTTTCATTGCTATAAGATCAACAATTCCGCTAAATTCCCGTCCTTCACCGATAGGTAATTGCAATGGAACAGGATTTGTGTCAAATCTATCTGTCATCATCTCAAGGACACGACCAAAATTTGCTCCGACACGATCCATCTTATTTACGAAAGCAATCCGCGGTATCTGATACTTTTCTGCTTGATTCCATACCGTTTCAGATTGTGGTTCTACACCGCCAACGGCACAAAATAGCGCAATAGCTCCATCCAACACTCGTAAAGAACGTTCAACTTCAACGGTAAAATCAACGTGTCCGGGTGTATCTATCAGATGAAATGCATGGTCGCGCCAGAAACATGTGGTAGCAGCCGCAGTTATAGTTACACCACGTTCGCGTTCCTGAACCATCCAATCCATTTCTGCTGTGCCATCATCTACAGTACCGATTTTATGTTTTTTTCCTGTATAGAATAGGATGCGTTCAGTTGTCGTTGTTTTTCCGGCATCAATGTGCGCTGCTATACCGATATTGCGCACTCTTTCAATTGGATATTCGCGTGCCATCTATTTCCTTAAATTATCTGTGAGAATCTAATTATCAGTATTCCACTGTAGAACAACACCAAGTAACTCAGGATTCCACTCCATCAATAATTGATATGCCTTTGGTGCATCATGTCCAGGTACACGATGACTTATCATTGGTGCAACGTTAAACCTTTTTTGTGTTATAAGTGATAACATCAAACGACTGTCGTCTTCACTTGTCCAGAAATTTGCTGATGACTCTTGACGCGGTCTAATAGAATTATGTGCACCGTAGATAACCAGACCTTTTTTGTGTACATCTCGATAGAAATTCACTTTTGGAGTCTCTCCCCGTGTACTTGCTAATAACACTACGCGGGCACTCCAACCTGCTACAGTCAAAGCTGTGCTGATTGCATCTGGATGACCAGTTGCCTCTATAACAACCACGGGACCTTTACCCATAGATGCTTCTGATAGTCTTTCAGAAAAATCAGTATCTTCAGGGTTGAGGGTGTAGTCTGCCCCTATTTGTTTGGATAGTTCAAGACGACTATCAGTTAAATCAGCAGCAATAACTGGAACCGCTCCACTAAGTCTGGCAAGTTGCAACGCAAGCAATCCGATAAGTCCTTGTCCTATCACCAAAGCTGCTTCTCCCAATTCAATACTTGCTTTACGCACCCCTTGTAGTGCAATTGCACCGAGGTTAAAGAAAACAGCTTCTTCCGCAGCTACTTCCGAGGAATTAACCTTTAGTAAACGACTCCCTGTAGCAACATAATGGCTTGTATGTCCATGTGTTGTAGCAACACGATCACCTACTTTATAACCACTAACATCTTTACCAAATTCCACCACTTTTCCAATATTACTATACCCAGGTCTTGAAGGATACCGACCTTGTGCATTCGGTAATCCTAATAGAAAAGCCCGTTCAGTACCAGGACTAATAAGGGTACATTCTGTTGCTATCAAAACTTCGTCAGATTTGATAATAGGTAAATCAAATTCCTCTATCTCAACTTTAGCGCGACTTGGCCATATTACCCGTTGACCTTTTATCAAATCCAACCTCTAAAAAAAGGATAATCGTTTATGAAGTATATCAC
>VYFM01000490.1:0-3425 GCA_009842375.1 Candidatus Poribacteria bacterium
ATGTAGTACAATACTATGCAAAACCATTGGACATCTTTGTTGTCTACACGTAAGGACGCTACTACTCAGTCAGGTATGATCAAAAGGAGGATTTTATGGACGTAAAAGACGCAATTATCTCAAGACGATCCATTTTCAAATTCAAACAAGAACCCGTTCCAAAAGACGTAATTGAACAAATCTTCAGTTACGGGATATGGGCACCGAACCACCACGTCACCGAACCTTGGCGGTTTACCGTAATAGGCGAAAAAACGAAACTGACCCTCGCACAACGTTACCGTGAAATCAAGATGGAGGACACACCAGACCACGTTGATGCCGAGAATCTCGCAAAGATAGGTGAATTGGCTTATGAAAAATTTATGTCTAAGCCAACCATCATTGCTGTGTCGTGTATACAAGATGGAGACGAACAACGGCAACGTGAAGATTATGCCGCTGCCTGTTGTGCAATGCAGAACGTTCAACTTGCCGCATGGGATGTAGGAGTCGGTATGCAGTGGAGCACCGGCAGAATCACAATGGAAGAACAGACCTATAAGTTGCTCGGAATTGACTCAGCACAAGAATACATCATCGGTTTTTTCTATACCGGCTATCCCGCGGAGATAAAGCAACCGAATCGCAAACCCGCAGCAGAGTTTATACGTTGGGTTGCTTAGTAGTTGGCAATAGGTTATTAGAAGAAGATTTTCGACTACTGGAAGTGAACGCATTGAGTACTGACAACAATTAAAACTGATACGCAGTTTTAGCGTTTTTCCAGAAGAACTTCTCTTTGACTTCATCACCTTTTGCGGTGAAATAGGTATCAACGATCTTTTGCACGACTTTATACTGTGCAAACCGTGCGGATACAGGCCAGTTGCTTCCGTAGATAAGTCTGTCTTCACCAAACGCCTCCCATAAAACATCTATTGTTGGCGTGTAGTAGGCAACGTCTTCGGGAGCAGGTGTTTGTCCAGTATGTTCAACCAAACCTGATACCTTGCAGTAGACATGAGGATACCTTGCAGCTTCTTGAATGGCAGAAACCCATGCTGCATCAGGTGGATTACCGTCAACCCGTACGCCAGCAACGTGGTTAATCACAACACGGATAGTCGGTATATGTTCAACCAAAGCAGGGACGTGTCGTAACGCATCAGGGTTAATCAGTAGGTCTAAGGAGAGATCTTTTTCAGACAGCTTTTCAATGTTTGCTAAAAAAGCTGCATCACCGAGTGACTGAAGATGACCGCCACCGAGACGTATTCCTTTGAAAAGCGAATTGTCAGCAAACCGATTAAGGTTGTTTTCAAAATCCGCCTCGTTTGGATTTAAATTTCCAACGAAGCCGACAATAAACGGTTCATCCGCAGCAAGGTCAAGAATCCACTGGTTGTCTTCAAGCCATTTACTTGCTTCAACGACTACGGTTCCCGTAACACCTTCAGAAGCAGTGAGTTTCTTGTATTCGTCTGGCATAACCTTACGATAAAGTAGTTCATCATTGGGGTTCGGCCACGGCACGTCTTCCGGTCGCGTTG
Organism: Candidatus Poribacteria bacterium; assembly: GCA_009842375.1. Classification (GTDB taxonomy): domain Bacteria; phylum Poribacteria; class WGA-4E; order WGA-4E; family WGA-3G; genus MSPOR6. Next base: position 1,533 of record VYFM01000490.1, read on the forward strand.
GGTCGTAAAAATGCGTATGTGTATCAATAATCATCAATTTGTTTCCCTTAATATTATAGGTCAAGGTGTCTCTGCCTCAACCCGAATGAGAATTAGCGTTTCAACGCTACTATTCGTAATGTTTCTAACAGGTCTTCTTTGCGGTTGTGCTACTCCCAATGAGGAACAACAACGACAGAGAGAACTGAAGCGGGAGGCTTTAAAACTTGAAATGGGACAGGAACTCAATCCCATTGATCCAGAAGGACATATTGCATTAGGAAAAATATATCATCAATTAGGTGAACATGACAAAGCGATAGAATCTTTTCAAACTGCTATTTCACTTGACGAAAACCACGAACACGCATATAACAACTTGGGTTTAGTCTACATTGACCTGCGCTTGTTTCTGCTTGCTATGGAGATGTTTAAAACTGCCCTTGAAATCGCACCAGAAAATCCTGCTTTCTACAACAACCTCGGTTATGCTTACGACCTGTCAGACAGATTTGATGAAGCATTGGAGTCATATCGCAATGCCATTGAGGCAGACCCAGCATTTGTAGATACCTATTACAACCTTGCGGATGCTTACCTTAATCAAGAATCTTATGTGGACGCTATCCAATATTATAAAGCCGGAATAGGGTTGGATGGCGGTGACGCTACGGTATATTTTAACCTCGGTCTCGCTTATGAAGAAACCGACGAAGTTCTCAATGCTATCCAAGCCTATGAAAAAGGTGTATCTCTGGATGCTGATGAAATAGAGGCATACTATCGTCTTGTGCTTGCGTATCAGAAACAGGGTGATAGCCTAATGATGCGGCGTTATATAGAGGCGTTTCTAAAACGTTCCGCAGGTATACCCCGCTTTCAAAAACAGCACCTCACAGCAAAAGAATTGCTACAGACTTTAGATAACAGATGAGACTGACATTTCATCAATTACTAAAGATAATATTCTATAGGATATACCTACTTAAATCCTGATCTTTAACGATTTCTGCCAGTTCACCTCTGACATAATCTGCATCAACAGTAACGTTTTTCTCCTCAAGTTCAGGGGCATCAAAAAACAGATTTTCAAACAGTTTCTCCATGATAGTATGCAGACGTCGAGCACCGATATCTTCCACAGCTTCATTGACTTGAAAGGCAAGTGCTGCTATTTCGTCAATAGCATCATCGGTGATAGTTGCCTCTATCCCTTCGGTATGAAGTAATGCAGTGTACTGCTTGACTAAAGCGTTTTTCGGTTCTGTTAGAATAGACTTGAAGTCGTTTTTGTTTAGGCTTTTTAGTTCCACCCGAATAGGAAACCTCCCCTGAAGTTCAGGGATAAGATCAGAAGGATTAGAGACATGAAAGGCACCCGCAGCGATGAACAGTACATGGTGTGTACGAACAGATCCGTATTTTGTGGCGACCGTACTTCCTTCAATGATGGGTAGAATGTCGCGTTGTACTCCTTCGCGTGAAACATCAGGTCCTTGTCGAGATTCACGACCCGCAATTTTGTCTATTTCATCTAAGAAGACTATGCCAGAATTTTCAACCCGTTCAATTGCATCACTGATGACAGCGTCCATATCAATTAACTTTTCTGCTTCCTCTTGCACCAATATCTGCCGCGCTTCAGAAACAGGCACACGACGTTTCTTCGTCTGATTGGGAAGAATATTGCTGAACATATCTTTGAAGTTGATATCCATTTCCTCAATTCCACCCGGAGAAAATATTTCAACAAACGGCATACTCCGTGTTTTCATGTTGATATCAACCTCTTTTTCTTCAAATTCACCGTTCTTCAGTCGCTGTCGTAATTTGTCACGGGTCTTCATGTGTCGTTCCCGTTGTTTTTCTAATGCTTCATCTTGTTCTTCAGTTAATTCTATGTCAAAAATTTCA
>VYFM01000490.1:3435-4153 GCA_009842375.1 Candidatus Poribacteria bacterium
TTCATCAATATCTGCATCTTCATCAATATCTTCATCTGCTTCAGGATCATCAGATAGTTTGTTATCGCGCGGATTTTTCAAAGCACGAGGCATTGGGAATAAGTTATCTAACAGGCGTTCTTCTGCTAATTCTAATGCTTTTTCTTCAACAGCAACTGTCTGTTCTGATTTTACACGACTAACTGAGATTTCTGTGAGGTCGCGAATCATTGATTCCACATCTCTACCGACGTAACCGATTTCAGTATACTTTGAAGCTTCAACTTTGATAAAAGGAGCATCAACAAGGCGCGCAAGTCGGCGCGCGATTTCAGTCTTACCGACACCAGTTGAACCGATCATGATAATATTTTTCGGTGCAACTTCATCTTGCATATCGTCCTCAAGCATCTGTCGGCGCGCACGATTGCGAAGTGCAATAGCAACACTCCTTTTTGCCTCAAACTGTCCGATAATGTACTTATCAAGTTCTTCAACAATCTGCCGCGGGGTTAGTGCGTCTGCTAAGACTTTCGTTTCATCAGTGTTTTTCTCCAAAGTAACCTCCTAAAATGGCAATTGGCACTTACAGCAGTACCGAAGCCAAAATAACATAAATCTTATATATTTTATCCTATTCTTCAGTCTCAATTGTTTAAATGTCAATTTGTGCATTGGTGTAGATGCAAATATAACTAGTAATACGTAGTGCTTAAGATAAAATTTAAGAGGCTTTTAA
>VYFM01000570.1 GCA_009842375.1 Candidatus Poribacteria bacterium
CTCCCTTTCCTCTAGTTGTTTCCATCGTTGGCCCCAACTCTGTCGTAAGGAAGTTAGTTCCCTGTCCAGCTTAGCTAGTGCGTCTTCGTTATCACGCGCGTGTATTCTCAGTTTTTCGAATTGTTGCGTTAGTGCTACAGCGTATAAACTTGCACATACGGAAATTACCGTCAACATACTACACAAGACAAGAAACACGGTCATTTACGCTCCCAACTAGCTCTATGAATCAACACATTCACACATGTAACAATATACGGGTTTGTTGAAAATAAAACCTCATTGTTGTTGGCATTGTGAATATGTGAGAAACTTTTTTTATATTGGTTGCGTCTAACCTATGTACCCCTACTCTAACCCTTTAAAACACTACAAAAAATGAGAAACAAACTCGAAGAAAGTATTCAACATTCTGCCAACATTGCCTTCCACGATCGGCTATATTCGATGATTGTCGACGTTTTTAACGCGCGCAACATATTCTACCAACATTCGGTCAACAGGCTTATCGACAGAATTAAGCCATTAGAAAGTATGGTATCAGGATGCAAAGGCAATTCACCAACTGAAGAAAGTAGGCAAAGAATCTTGCTTAGATATGATTCGATTATCGAGTCCGTGATGATCCAATACACACTAGCACTCAACAATTTCAAAAGCTTTGAAATTCATGAGATTCGGCATACGTTGGAGGTCGTCACACAATATCTACAAAGTTCACGCGCTCACTTTTTTGATCTGTCATACATCGATGCCCACTTGCGTATGTCTGATGCAGTCCAGTATATGGAGAAAGCAGTCATTGCTGCTGATCTTTTAACCCCTGTAAACAGCGACCCTATCAGCTAGCTACCAGGTAAGCTAGCCAACCATCTGGGGTACATAAAAACAGCAAGGGCCTACAGGATTCCCCTGTAGGCCCTTTTTCGCGTATTCTACGCACTATAAAACCCTACCGTATTATAATACGTTATTAGAATCTAGCCGCTATAAGTTGATCTATGGACTTCGGTTGCCCAATGGGCAGATCGAAGTGCACTCTATCAACCTTCTTAAACCGTCCACCCCAACGGATACCAGGTACACTTTCCATGATCTCGCGAAACAGGTTGAAGTTTTGAGACCTGGTAGAAACGTCGACTGCCAAACCTTGCATGTGCCACGACCTTGTAGCCGGCCTTGCAGCCAAGCCGGTACGATCTCCAGAATCCCATTTCGCTTGCAATTCCTTTTGCCTAATTGGGGATCTGTACCCGGAAGTAATTGTAACCGCATCATAATCGTACGTCTGCAGCGCCGCTTGTACTGCTCCAACTATAAACGCTAACCTGTAGTCTAAACCCCATTGGCTTAGTAGCAGTTGATACCATTGCTCCCATAGATCCTCGCGTATCATACATACGGGATAAGATCTTCAAGTGAACGGGAATAATAGCCTTCAAGCTCAATAGAAAGGCCGAATATGTTATCCGTTGCGGTTACTGCAGTACCTTCAGTTGATAGATATAGTAAAGGTGCAACCCCGAATACTGCTAAGCATTGGTTAGGCTTTACGAAACGCTTTACATTAGCCGACGTCTCTGGATTGCATTGATACATAACGAAACTTTTGTAACCGCCTGCATCCCATGGACGAAGTGCCCTACATACTGGACTTTCCCTATCCAGGAAGTTGTTCTTTCTTAGACGTGCTGTTGCTTGAGATTGTCCATCATACCTCCGTACATCCGTAAGGGAAGATCCCCATACAGTACCCCTGTATGTATCAGGTATCCTAACCCCTGAGAGTTCATTTACAGGGAACGCAAATTCTGCCAACTTAAAACAATCCAGAGAGAACGTAGCTGTAGCCCTTCGTGTTGGAGTTGCTTGCCATGTACAAGAACGGCCATCTAATTGAGGATTCCTATCGGCATTCTCTACAAAGGCTAAATTTATGGTACCTTCCAGTTGATCGGCCTTATTATCAATACGATCGATCTCGCTTATGATCAACTCAATAAATGGCACTGCCGGCCTTCGTAATAACGCGTTGTATTCCTCTATTTTGTTATAATAATCACTCAATACAACTCTAACCGTTACCCTGTCTATCAAGTAGGTAAATGGACTTGTAGCAGTACTTGCGGTTCCGCGTATCGATCTCAATGTTTGTCCAGGTAACTCAACTCGATCAGATATATAGTATGGCTCAGTATATTCCTCGCCATCACTCCATTCACTATAATCCGCATACGATCCTGCAGTTAAACAAAACCTAGTAACAGCACCTAGACTATATTCCTCTACCTCACGATCTCTAAGTAGTCGCGTATTCGGCACTAGGCTACAGGATCTATATTGATAGCATAGATTACTTCGACAGCACTGGAAGTATTGTTCCTAAGGTTGAGAGTTACCTCAGATCCTGCAGTAACCAGGGAAGTCAATACCGTATCTCTATCAGTATTGCCGAAGACGTTCGTTTCAAATACTGTAGGCAATACATCATTGGCTGCATCGCCATTCTCCAGGGTTTCAGTACGATGAGGAATAGTAAATCCTTCGCATACGGTATCCGTATCTACCAGGAGAGTGGCATCTGCTCCGTTCTGAGCTGCAGAGTCGGTAGTGAGCATTAAGCTCAATTCGTAAGCATTGGCATCTGCCGGCACCTGGCCTACTACAGTTCCCCTAAGAACATCCTGTACTGTATTGTTAGCCGTTATCTGAGTTCTCCCTACGTGAGTTAATGATAACGGTTGTGGTGGCGCGCTACTCTCTCTAGCTTCCACATATACACTAGCGTTAGTACTGTCTGCAAGATCCAGATTTAACGTAAGTCTACTACCTGCAGCCGCATTGAAAGTAGCTAGCGGTGAATCCGATCTCGGTTCGGCGTTGCCTCCCGGGTTAGTCGTGAACGATCGGCTATTCTGCATTACAGCAACGCCGTTTACCAATAAGGTAACACCCGCTACGTTTGCTGCAGTGCTTGGATTCGACGGGTTGAAAGCTGCTACACGTATCTCTACGTCGTAGCTAGGTGAATCGTTGCCTAGGATCCCAACTACTGTACCTGAAAGTACATCCTGAGTATCCGTCGTAATTACTTTTGAATATGCTTTGGCCATGTGTTTTAACAGCGTCTAGTTCCTTTTTTGACACACAAGTCTGCATCTTTTGCAAGCTTGTAAACTCTCTCCTTAGCCCGAGAAGCTCTGCGTATTGCGTTGCTATCTCGGACACTAATAACCGGCTTTTTACGCCGCCTTACGAATCCCAAAGTACGACCCAGCTCCGTGGGTATCTGGAACACGATTTCCCTTCCTTGTCTACGTTTACGTACCAGAGAATACCCAAGATCTGATCCGTATCGTACTCTACCGTCTGCGCTTTCGAATAGCACGGGCGGGCGTATGATATTGCCTAAAGCGCCGCTATAAAGCAGCAGCTCAGCCGTTGCTTTCTTACTACTTCCGCTGCCTATCATTCCTAGCAACGCGTTAAGATCTATCTGTCCGTTGTTACCCATGATCGTTGATTGCTGGAGTTGAACCGCTTGCGGGTTCGCTTGCCGGTTATTCCCTGAAGCAAGTTGTTGAATCGTATCAACCGCTTCGCTTCCCGCAACGCCTAAGCCCGTCGTAAGACCCAAACCCCTTATAAGGTTGCCGAATCTACCCGCATTGTTTGCTACTGCAGCACCTACCCTTGCGCCGCCGGTTAATAGCCCTGCCGGGTTACCCGCTGGAAGTAGTGGGGGGTTTCCGGTTACTACGTCTCCAGCTCTAAGCCGTGCCCTGTTAATATCCATTTGCGTGTAGCCTTCCGGATTGCGTAACTGAAGTTCGCCAGGTTGAACCGGTCCGGCAGCAGCATTCATCCCCATAGCGGATTCTGCAGCGGCTTGCCGACGCCTACGACGCCTACGGCCGAATAATCCCCTGAGACCTGAGAAGACTTGAGCTGCACCTGATAAAACTGCTGGTGCAGCCGCTGCTATAGTTGCTAACGGCATATTATTCTTGTTTGGGATGAATCTGTATACCTAGTTGCGTTTTGAGCAGTTCCAATACTAACGCATCGTAGCCACTCCCTGACTCCCTTTCCTCTAGTTGTTTCCATCGTTGGCCCCAACTCTGTCGTAAGGAAGTT
>VYFM01000495.1 GCA_009842375.1 Candidatus Poribacteria bacterium
TGGTATGCTTGGGGCACGTACGATTTCCACATTAATGATGAGACTCTAATAAATGCTCCAGCGATAATTTACCAGTGTCTCGCTGCAGGCGGAATGTTGTTGATAATTGTCATAGCTATTATCACAGGGGCAGCAGTTCACAAAGATATAGAACATCGAACCGCAGAAACCTTTTATACATTACCTATAAATGAGAAAAAATACTTTGTAGGTAAATTCATCGCAGCTTACTTGATTAATGTCTCAATCTGTTTGGCTTATCCATTAGGATTAGCCATCATGCAATACACGGGTATCGGACCGCCTGAAAAATTTGGGCCTACACCGTGGGGGCAGCTTTTACACGGTTTTATCATTTTTTCACTACCCAATTTGTTGTTTCTCACGAGCATAGTCATCGCTGGAGTAGTAATGTTTCGGAATATGGTGGCTGGGTATATCGGGATATTCTTGGTGGTGCTCTTTTTCCTCGTTGCAGAAACAACCCGTGAAAATACACCATACATTAATATCATCTACCTGTTAGATCCATTTGCATATACCATAACAATAGACACCGTTGAAGCACTGCCTGTTGTAGAAAAAAATACAAACTACTTTCCGATCAATCCACTTTTTGTTATTAACCGCATCCTATGGATGAGTATTACTGTCCTATTAATGTTGTTTTCTTACAAACGATTCGGTTTCAAGTACTTTATTGCTACACCTACAAAGAAGAAAAAACCCCTTACTGGTGAGGATATTAATATACAACCTTTATCCGAACAATCAGTACCATTTCATCAGAATTTTTCGATGTTGGAAAATATCAAAAAGGTTCTCAGACTAAGCATATTGGAGATGAAGAATGTAGTACGACCTATCGGTTTCATTATCATCATGGGTATTCTGGCGATCACGTTTTTCCTATATAATATCCTATGGAATGCTGAGTATTACATTAGTACGGATACATTGCCGATTACGTCAGCAATGACTTCAACGCGGCTGACAACTCTGGTTTTTCTTGGCATTTTGCTCCTCATCTGGTCAGGAGAACTGTTGTATAAAGAACGAACTGTCAACATCTCGCAACTGACCGACGCACTCCCTATTCCTACATGGGTTACATATACCTCCAAGTTTCTCGCGATGGCATTGGTTTCATTCTTACTGAGCACCGTTTTGTTCGTTTGCGGTCTGCTGGCACAATTCATCAACGGGTTTTATGATATTGAATGGATTGTATATCTTGAACACCTATATGGTTATCAAGGTGGTTGGGTGAGCTTTCTACTTCTCATTGCGATGGCTTTCTTTTTTGGTGCCTTGACAGGTAGACGTTTTGTCGGACACATTTTAAGTGTTGCTGTTTTCCTTTTTACTGTTATCTCTGCAGAATTGGGACTCATCGAAGAAGTCCGGTTCATGTACCCCTTTGCACCAGGTGTTGAGGATTATTCTGAGATGAACGGATTCGGGATATTTGGTGTTGCTGCCCCATACTATACGCTCACGTGGACATTGTTAGCTATTGCAACCCTCGGCATAGGCATTTGGGTCTGGAACCGCGGGACAGAGACAAACTTCATAAAACGGATTTCAGTGAAGAATCCACAACTACCGTTGATTGGAAAATTATGTATTCCACTTCTCTTCATCGGATTCGTTTTTCTGCAAAGTTATATTGTCAAAAATGTCAATGCCACTGGTAACTTCAAAACCGATGTACAAGAAAACATAGAAGCTGCCCATTATGAAAAGCAATACAAATACCTTGAAGCACAACCACATCCTAAAATTAGTGGACTTGACATGTCGATAGTCATATTCCCTGAAGATAGACGCGCTGAATACACTGCTACCTTGGATTTGATTAATAAAGGTGAAATACCTATTAATACACTCCACTTGAGTGTTAAAGACTTTGTCACTATAGAATCTATTTCAATTGAAAACGAAGCATTGTCATCGGTTAATTCAGACGAAGTACATCAGCAATATGCGTATAAACTCCCGACACCACTCCAAGCAAACGCGACGATAACTATAGAAGTTGATTGTACTCTGGATTACATCGGTTTTTCTCAGAGTGATCCACAAGCAGATCTAACTTTTAACGGAACACTCATGGGTAGAGATATTATCCCAATTATTGGCTACAACGATGCTAAAGAGTTAGACCAAAATCGAGACCGTGGGGAACATGGACTTGCCAAACTTACCTCGCGTATGGCAAGTATAGATGATATCTCGGCACTCGGTGAAGACGCATTTTCACCGGATGCGGTGTGGCAGAAAGCCTCCATACGGGTTAGCACTACAGGTGAACAGATAGTTTTTGTCCCTGGTACTTTGATAAGAAAGTGGCAAGAAGATAGCAGAAACCATTTCTTGTATCAAGTAGAAACACCTGCACCGATGCACTGGTATATCGGATCCGCAAATTATAAGAAGTACAAAGCTACGCTCAAAACAGGAACCAAACTTTCAGTCCTGTACGACCAACGACATTATTATAATTTGGAACATTTTGAAAACGCTGCAACCGAAGGAATTGCGTTTATAAATGCGAACTTAGAGAACTATCCATACCAACAACTGACAATTGCAGAAATTCCATTCTACGAAGAAGACGATTTTTACGCTTATCCTAATGTAATTGCTATCTCTGAAAAACACGGGTGGACAGCCGATGGGAGAAAAGAAAAACATCTTGTTTATATTTATTACAGCATCGTCAGAGAACTCATCAAACAGTGGGTTTATCAAAACCTGTTCATTGCCAATGTTCAAGGGGCAGATATGCTCCGAGTTGCTCTACCTGATGCTATGGCATTGCACTTTATCGAACAGTATTTCGGTGAAGAATTAGTCAACCGACATGTGGAAAAGAAAATTGACAGATACGGGAAAGGACGAGGTAACGAGCCGAACAAGGAACCGCCATTGCTTTATGCGGATGGTATTGATTACTTAGAAGCAAATAAAGGCACGCTCGAACTCTACGGTCTTATCCAAGAATTAGGTGTGCCTCTATTCAATCAAACCCTCGTCCAACTCACAGAAGAGAATGCCCTAAAATCTACTACTTTTAAGCATCTCTATGATGCGTTAATCCAGCAACTGCCTAAAGACAAGCAAAAGGATGCAATTAAGAGGTTTGAGACAGTTAAGCGTTAATAGGATTTTGAAGATAGTTATAGTTCAATGACAACATATTTTAATATCGATAATAGAAAACGAAAATGGAGGAATCAATGAACGAAAATAACCAAGAAGAAACTATCGGTAAGGAGCTCGACACCACCAAAATGCCAGGACACTGGCTATTGGCACGACTCGGAAAACGCGTCTTGCGACCCGGTGGACGAGAACTTACACAACAGATGTTAAATGGGTTGGGTATTCAATCTTCAGATGAAGTAGTGGAGTTCGCCCCAGGTTTAGGGTTTACAACACAGCTTACATTGAGTCAGAATCCTGCTTCCTATATTGCTGTCGAACGCGACGAAGATGCTGCCAACGCAGTACGTCGGTATTTGTCAGGTGACAATCAGACATGTTTGATTGGACGGGCAGAAGAGACAGGACTTCCAGATGCAAACGCAACAGTGGTCTACGGTGAAGCCATGTTAACAATGCAGACACCAGGTAAAAAGCAGCAGATTGTGCAAGAGGCATTTCGGTTGATGAAACCTTCAGGACGGTATGGCATTCATGAACTCTGCCTTGTTCCGGACGATCTTGATGAAGACAAAAAACAAGAAATCCAGAAAGCACTAACAGATGCTATACATGTCGGCGCACGTCCGCTCACAATATCAGAATGGCGGGCATTGTTAGAATGTGAAGGGTTTACAATTCAGTCTGAAGCCATCACACCCATGCATCTATTGGAACCTAAACGCTTGATTCAGGATGAAGGGTTTGGGGGAGCACTCCGTTTTGTGGGGAACGTATTACGCGACAATGAAGCACGAAACCGAGTGAAAACCATGCGTAAAGTATTTCAAACTTATGAGGAAAATCTCGCCGCTATCATGTTGGTAGGAATAAAAAATGATCATTCCTCAGAACAATAACTAATTCAATTAAGTTAATTTGTAAAGGAATTACTTCCATAAACAAAGTATCTATGTAAACCCCTT
>VYFM01000630.1 GCA_009842375.1 Candidatus Poribacteria bacterium
TGAGAGATTCAATGGGTGACTCCCCACAACTACGTATGTATGATGGTGCAGATGTGGGCAACCCAATTATGCATAACGGTGTTGAGATAGAGACATTTCTCTTACCAAATTTCGGTGCTGCATTCGCTGATACCCCTCCTGATATTGAAATGTTTCTTCCAGATGAATGGAGTATCTCCTATGCTATTTCAGATGGGTTACTTTATTTAGGGTTTGGAGGGACACAACAGATTCAAGCAACACTTGATAGTAAAGCAAAGATTACTGAGAGTATCGCAGAGAACGTAAGTTATCAAAATTTGATTACGAAATTAGGGACAGACAATAATCTTCTAATCGGTATTTCTCCGCTGACAATTGCCAAAAGTATAATGGATATAGTGTCTAAGACTGAACCAGAAGCTGCTGCAGAAATGCAAATGATGGTGAATATGCTCGCGGGTATTCCCGAAAATTATAGTATCGGCATTTCAGGTAAAGTCCATGATGGTGGCATTGACGGAAAACTACTCATTACCCTTGGTGACTTTAAACAGTTGATCACTACTATTGCTATGTTATCTGGTATGGGACCGATGCAATAGTTATTTGTTTCTTTACACGCCCACATCGACATGTGGGCGTTTTTTTTTACTTTTTTATTTGAAATTTTAGTTACTTATGGTATTATACCTAAAATTTCGTGCTATAGTTCTCGGTTGAGAGGGACCCGATAACTTAAGCATTCCTACCAGTTAAAACCCTCGGAATAAGTATTCGCAACCTAAGGAGAGGATTGATGTACAATCATATTAGATTCCTCAATCATTTAAATTTCAAGAGTCGGAAGTATCAATATTTAACCTGTTTTGGTATTGCGCTATTGTTACTATTCACTCCATTAGCGAATTCTGATACCGCCGAAGAAGCAAATGAGGCAGCAGAAGTAAAGAAAAGTCCTATCAAGATTGGTGGGGCAATGCGTGTTAACTATGTCTATGGATCTTATGGGAATGAAGATAATCCACATCCACGTGGTGAAAAGATCGGTGATGTTGACCTTGAGATTTTTCGACTGAATGCTGATCTTGACTATCAAAATATCATTAGTAGACTTGAATTCCGGTGGTACGATTCCTACAGCATGATACACACCGCTTGGTTAGGATATAATTTCGGTGATTTGGGTACAGTTAAAGCAGGTATTGTACGTGTACCTTTCGGACCGACAGCCTACGGTGTTTCTACCAGCTGGTTTTTTGACCAGCATTTTTATGTTGGACTTTCTGACGATCCTGATTTGGGAATCGGTTGGAATGGCACTTTTGATAAACTGGCACTTGATCTTGGCATCTTCCTTACAAGCGAACCCCAAGCCTTTGGTGGAAGTCTTAACAGTTCACGGTATGCTTATGATGTTGTCAAATGGGAAGAACACGCCGATGCAGACGGAAACGTTGAATGGGGAGCAGGGGAAAACGGATATGATGAGCAGCTTCAATTTAACCTTCGCACAATTTATACACTTGCTGATGTCGCAGATGTTGGTGTATCACTTCAATATGGGATGCTGAAAGCGACAAATGTTGGTGACGATGAGAGTGGAAGTCATTATGCTCTTTCTGCACACATGAAGAATTCTGTTGCAGACTTCACGCTTTATTCCCAATTCTCCTACTATGCATATAACATTGCTGAGGAAACACCATGGGGGACTGGCGACCTAATTCCGATGGGTGCTTATGACTTCGCTTGGCCTATTGCTTCAGAAGGGTTGGTCCCTGCTCTGTCACTGCGTTATGGTGGTATTAATACTGATAGTGTCTCTTGGATTGACAGTGTTACTCCATATGTAGAGTGGAGTACTGTCCTCAAAACGGTTGAAGATTACAATTCGAGTACTCTTGTGACAGTTGGTGCAAGTTGGACGATTTTGGGTGCACTGTATTTGTATAGTGATATAGGACTAACTGATGGTAATTTTTTTGTAGGTAACACTGATGATAACTACAATAATATCCTTACAGGAGTAAATCACGTTGGTGCTAACGGAAATAATATGTGGCATTGGCGGCTTAATTTCAACTTCGGTTATTATTTCTAATTATGTATACACCTAAATAAAGGAGAATTGTGAAATGAACGAAGAAGGAAAACAACCCCAACAGATGCCACATCAGATAGATGAAGGTAGATACAAGAAACTATTTGGTTTAGATATTTACTTGACTCCTGTATTCGTAATTTCCAGTATCACAATTATTGTTTTTATTGCAGGTTCACTCATATTTCGTGAGCAAGCGACAACACTTTTTGGTAATCTTAGAGTCTGGCTTACGACAAACCTTGATTGGTTGTTCATGGGAACTGCCAATCTCGTCTTTCTCTTTTGTCTGTTTGTGGCACTCTCCCCACTTGGTAAAATCCGCTTAGGTGGCGCGGATGCCAAACCTGAATACTCATACATAACTTGGCTTGCAATGCTTTTTGCTGCAGGTGTAGGTATAGGTCTTCTCTTCTTTGGCGTGTCCGAGCCGATTACCTATTTTCAGGGAGGTAGCTATTCACCGTTGGGAATAGAAACTGTTTACAATGCTGATACGGTCTACACCACTGAAAATGTGCCTGACATGGGAGAACCCGCAGTTCAAGAGGCAGCATCCTTAGGTATAGCAGCAACAGTCTTTCACTGGGGACTACAAGGGTGGGCAATCTATGGAGTCGTTGGACTTGCCCTTGCGTTTTATGCATACAACCGCGGATTACCTCTTCTCATCCGTTCCGCATTTTATCCCATATTCGGTGATCGGATATGGGGTTGGACTGGACACATCATCGATACATTTGCTATATTTGCTGGTATCTTTGGACTTGCGACATCTCTGGGTTTAGGAGTGCAGCAGGTAACCTCGGGTCTTGACTATCTGTTTGGGATACCAGCGAACAGTCTCACGATGGTCCTTTTGATTGTAGTGATTACATCTGTTGCACTCGTTTCGGTGATGACTGGAATAAATGTGGGTATCAAACGTCTCAGCCAATTCAACATTATTCTCGCGTTTATATTGCTGTTGACAATTTTTCTCATCGGTCCAACAATTTATATATTCAAAAGTATGTTCGCAGGTTTGGGTTCATATATCATGAATATAGTGCCACTTAGCAACTGGGTTGGACGCGAGGACACTGCATTCCTTCACGATTGGACGACATTCTATTGGGCATGGTGGATAGCTTGGGCACCGTTCATTGGCACCTTCATTGCTCGTATTTCGAAAGGACGCACGGTACGCGAGTTCGTCGTCTTTGTCCTACTTCTGCCAACGTTGCTATGTTTAATATGGTTTGCTGCATTTGGCGGCACTGCTCTTCACCAGTTTCTCACTGCAGGACTAACGGGTGTAACCGAAGAAGTTGAGACATATAATTACCCACTTGCTCTGTTCAAAATGTTTGAAGGACTCCCTTGGGCAACGCTTCTCTCCTGTGTTGCAATGACGTTGACTATCGTCTTTTTCGTTACCTCGTCAGATTCCGGTTCTTTGATTATTGACATCATCGCAGCTGGCGGCAAGGTTGATGCACCAATACCACAACGGGTGTTCTGGTGTACTGCAGAAGGATTAGTCGCAATCGCGTTGCTGCTTGGTGGAGGATTGAAGGCTTTACAAGCTGCTTCACTTGTGACAGGTTTCCCTTTTGCCATTGTGCTATTAGGGATGGGTGCTTGCGTCTTGGTTGGTCTAATGGACGAAAGACGTAAGATGCAACAATAATTTCGAGACAACCTTGAATCAATACACGTGATGGACGACAAATTGTCCATCACATCTCCCACCTTTATATTCCAAATATGTCAATCAATATATCATATAAATATGCCAACCTTCCACTAACTCCACTTATGGCTCAAGAACTTATCATTGAACTATTCTCTGGACAAACTGTTGAGAAACAGGAAATGACAGATTTGGTTGTGTTGACACATCTTGAACGCGGTGGCAAACCTGTTCGCTCTAAACAAAATCCTATTACTAAAGCATTGACACAATTAAAGAAATTGGGTTACGCTGAGAATCATATACCGGGTGTTTGGACTATTATACCATTTCTAAATGACAAAGGATCATTATCTTGTAGGTCGGAGTGAGCG
>VYFM01000135.1 GCA_009842375.1 Candidatus Poribacteria bacterium
GTTTGCGTACTAAGATGCACAAACTAAAAGTTTGTGCTACATAAGTGGCAACTTAGGTTATAATACCCTAAATTGCAAGAAGTACTTGCAAATAATGACTTTTACAATCCATAATAGCAAGGAGGCTTGTTATGTTTGGAAGGAAAAAGAAAACAGCACTGATCCCGACTATCAGTTCTGGGGTTACTGGTCCTCTCGGTGTATTGCATTTACCACGATTTTGGTCTAAAGTTTTGATGGATGCAAAGGGTGTCCTGCACGCAGATTACCCTGCATGTGGAGCTGGGTATGATCAGATGGTGTTAGATGGACTTGGACTTGATAAAGATGCAACGCTTGCATATATCCGAGATAACTCTCCTACCTATCCTCAATTTGAGGCGTGGGTTTTAGAACAAAAAGGTGGTAGTCTTGATGCTGATGCTGTTGCTGAGTTGAATGCTGCTATTCAAGGGTATCATCACGATGATGATACACGCACAGGAATTCTTGGTGCAAGTGGTATTGAAGACGATGGCTCGATTTTAGATGCTGTCAACCTTAACAACCTTGATGATTGGTATGAATTTCATGCAAGTTTAGATTAATGATATAAATGTTATGGCATTTTCATGTTTGTGCGGATTAACGTATACATGAAAATGCCTTTCAATTCTTCTAATGCATCTGAATCATCGTCTTTCACCGCTGTGACTATTAATCTTTCATCTGATATGTCTGACATTACGTATCCCTCCTTATTTGTTGAACTGAATTAAATCAAGGCATACACATTAAGAACCAATAAATGGTTTCATATCCCAAAGCAGGATACTGCCATCATAACTACCACTTGCTAATAGATTACCATCGGGTGAGAAACTGAGTGAAAAGATATCTGAAGCGTGTGCCCAAAATGTGTGGATGTTGTCACCCGTGGTAATATCCCACAAACGGATTGATGTTTTTTTCTGTTCCTTTTCCCAACGAGGATTCTCTTGCCATCGAGAGCCGGTGACGAGGTAGTTACCATTGGGTGAAAATGCAAGTGCATAGGGGTGCTGACATCCTTTTGGTGGGATTAGTGCCATACGCTCTTCTAAGGTGTTTGCATCCCATATTCTAATTTCTCCCCACATTCCACCCACGATAATGTTATGGCGAGAAGAAGTTATGAGTGCCCTAATGCGACGTTGACCTCTATCTTGTATTTCTTCAACCCGTTGAAGGTCTTGCTGCGTTCCTTTATACAATGAAGGATCTAAACAAACTGCTGTATCAAGTATTCCGATTTGATTCCCGCTTTTGAGATCCCAGACAATGGTGTCTTGCCTTGGCGGTGGGATTGTGAAAAAGTGTTTACCGTTTGAATGAAACACTAATTTCCAACCCGGACTTTTTTGTGGTGTAAGCGGTGCGTTATGGAGTTTTTCCCATTTCAAAGCATCCCATATCGCAATACTGTCTCTATAAATGATAACGAAGTATTCTCCTGTAGGTGAGAATTGAATTTTTGACACCTGTGAGGATGGGTTTCTGGGAATTTCTGTTATTTGCTTCCCAGATGCAACGTGCCATATTTGAATAGGGGTTCGGGTGTTAGCACTGGCAAAGTATTCTCCAGACGGTGAGAATTCCATGTGTCTCACTCGCAATCGTTTTTTGGTGAATTCTGCAACTTGGGTGTTAGAAAGAAGATGCCAAACTTGAATGGCATTTTCTTTTTCTTCGTTGGTCGCTAATAGTTCCCTACCACGCGCAGTAACTATGGCACCTGAAATATTAGGGTTACTGTTTGCATAGTGGAATGTGTGTATAACTTGTCGACTTTCAACATTCCATACACAGGCAGCAGATCGAGTTTGATGGGAACTTACAAGAGTACTGCCATCTTTAGAAAAACTCACTGAACTAACATATTGATGATGTTCAGAAAGAGATACAAGTTTGGGTTGTGCTTTCTCCGTCCATACGTGAAGTTCTCCGCGTCCATTGGCAACTGCGAAACGTGTACCGTCTCTTGAAAAACATGCACTTCTCTGAGACGGAATCCAAGAAGCAAAAGTGTCAAGTGTCTTTTGCTGAGCTACATCCCATAAAATTACTTCAATTCCACCGATACCTGCGACGCGCAAATCACTATCTGAAGTATAAAAAGGTATGCCAAATTTTATGTAACTACCTCCGCCATAAGGTGTCGGAGCCATTTCCAAGGAGTTGTTAAATAAATTCCAGACGTGCACCTTGTCTCCACAATCGCAGCCGGCAAGATATTGTCCACAGGGAGAAAAAGCGAGACTATGACATCCTTTTATGGATTGTTCTGTGTAGTCGTCACGAAACTCTGCAATTTGTTCTCCAGATTCCATAGAGATAACGGATGTCATGTTTGCATCAGGTGTGTAGGCAAACAGACTGCCATCTGGGGAAAATGCTATAGGACTAACTCCACCTCTTTCTCGTTTAGATTTTAGGGAGTGATTTGTGATAGGGGTGTTGATATCTTCCTGCCAAGCATAAACAGCACACTGTCTGTCGTAGAATCTTGGAGATTGATCTCTATATAGATCAATTTGGCACATTACTAAGTGTTGTCCATCAGATAAGAATGCCAGATTTGTAGCAGACACTCTTATTCTTCTCGGGTAATCTGTCACATCCATATCTGCGACAAGTTGCAGGTTATCTGTGTCCCATATTTTCACAACACCATCCCCGTCACTGGTGGCAATCCACCTTGCATCGTCAGAAAAAGCAACAGATGATATCATACCTCGTTCCGTTCCCCACAATGCTTTGTGTGTCATTGTATTTAGGTCGTATAACCAACAACCGATACGTGTTGGAACAGCGAGGTGTGTGCCATCAGGTGAAAACGACATTTTACCGATCTGACCTCTACCCAATCGTGCAATTGCCCCTTCAGGAATTTGCCATGTTGTCACATCAGTATCAGTTGATTGTCCTGTGTACATTATGCCTACCTAAAGCGTTTAATTGTATAGAAATCTCCATGTTGGCAAAACGTACGCCTATATGGAGATTTCTGTTTGTCTCGAACTACTTGTCAGCTTCTGTCGTTAGTTCGACGGCACTGCCCTTATCGGAAGATTCAAGTCCAGCGAGTAGTATTTCTGTAACATGCCGCGCTGTGTAAACATTGGAGAGAGGTGGTTGTGTACCTGCGCGAATATGTTCTGCGAAATGTGCATGCATACCGCTTGGTGCAGTGTCACTGCAGTCAATCGCTTGGGTGTCAACGGGTGCATGTTCTCGGGTATATGAGGTTGGCGTGTATTGTGTGAGTGCTGCTCCATCTTTGCCGGGCATTGTGAACTTACCAGCGGTTCCATGTATACTGGATTCACCCGTTCGTGCTGGGTCACACCAACTTGTTTCAGCTGTTACAATTCCACCTGATTTCATCTCAAGTACGAGTGTTGCGACATCTTCTAATTCCGTTGGTTTGTCAAAGGTGGAAACGAACCCTGTTACGCGTTTGAAAGTTCCGAGCATTGCGACGAGTCCAGAGACAGCATAGACTCCCATATCAAAGAGTGCACCGACACTTGCTTGTTTTGCGTCAAAAAACCATAAGTCGTCATCAGTTTCACCGAATATGTCTTTGATTTCAGCATAGTAAATTTCCGGACCACCGTGGCTACTTCGCATCCTTGCACCGGACACACGTCCAATGGCATTTTCTGCGATGAGTTGACGAACTTTGTATATACCCGCATTGAAGTGTGGTAGACACATCACTGTTTTGCCGCTTGCTTCGGCTGCATCAACGAACTGGTTAGCTTCATCCATTTCGCCGCAGAGTGGTTTTTGCATCAACACATGTTTACCTGCTTCTAATGCTTTAACACCCCACGGAACATGTAATGGGTGCGGTGTGCCAACAAGGATAGCATCCAGTGTATCGTCAGCGATGATTGCATCGTAATCTTGTGTCCAGCGTGGAATTTCAAATTCGTTACACTGATGTTTAAGTCGGTGTTCGCGTCTTCCACCGATAACAGTGATATCAAAGTCTTCGCCTCTTTTTATATCAGGGAGATGCAATCGGCAGACAATGCCACCAGCACCAATAACACCGATTTTATATTTTTTCATAGTTCTCCTAATTCCTTG
>VYFM01000543.1:0-1391 GCA_009842375.1 Candidatus Poribacteria bacterium
ATTTAAAGGAAATTCTGCTTTTTATAGTTGGTTATACAGGATTGCGATGAATTCATGCATTGACTATATTCGTCAACAAAACAGAAGAAAAACTGTCGGAATAGATGATTTGGAGGGAAGTACGGAGGAATTTTTACTAATGAGCAAGCAGCCATCGCCATCTCACCTAATTGAGATGGAGGAACTTGGTGACATAATTGATAAAGCGGTGAATCAACTTCCACCAAAGCAACAACAAGCATTCAGACTTCGTTATGAAAAGAAACTACAGATTAAAGAGGTTGCAGTTCTCATCAATCGGTCAGAAGGAACAGTAAAAACACATTTGTATCATGCACATCGTCGTTTGCGTGAATTGCTACGTCCTTATTTAGAGAATCGTCCGTTAGATTGGGATGATGAAATCTAAATGATTTGTTAGGTGACTAATTTATCATATCTTCGGTGTCAAAACCTCGTGCTTTAGCACGGGGATGTAGACACCGCGAAATCTTTTGACTTTTAGTGTAAAATATTGTATACTTAATTTTAAGTTGCACAGACACTTGTGTCGCTTTTGCAACTTCTACGGCAGGGCATGCCGAAAGTTACGCCTGTGGAGTCCAACTAAGACTACAACCCGTGGCACGAGAGACGGAAGCAGGAAACGCCATTTAGCAGCAAAACTGCTAATATAAGAGCGAAGAATCCCTAGGCTTTAGCGGGGGGTATGTCAAGATATTATAAAATTCATAAGATGTAAGAAAGACGTTTCTGATGAAGAAGATTATGAAATTTCACCGTTCACACTCCACTCTACATAGCATTTCTAACCATTGGCATTGGTGGCGTTCCGATACCAACATAGGAGTGTGCGCGCACTAAGAATTTTATATATATTATTGATTTTCATTTGTAAGCCTTATGCACACTCAAACTAAAGTGGCATAAGGTTTTTTGTTTTTAATTTAACTTAAGGAGAAACCATGAAGATTTTATCAGAACTAAAATATGACCGCGATGGTTTAGTAACAGCAGTCATTCAGGATCGGACAAATAACGAAGTATTGATGGTCGGTTATATGAATGATGAAGCGGTCAAACATACCTTGTCAACAGGTCGTGTCTGCTTCTGGAGTCGTTCCCGGCAAAAGCTGTGGATAAAGGGGGAGACTTCTGGGCACACACAGACAGTCGAGTCAGTAGCAGTAGATTGTGATGGTGATGCCTTGCTCATTAAAGTTGAGCAGAAGGTAGCAGCGTGCCATACAGGTTTCCGTTCCTGCTTCTTTCGCGAAGTTTCCTCCGACGGTGAGTCTACAAAAGAGATAGGGGAAAAGATATTTGATGCTGATGCGGTATATTAGGTATGTTTTTGATATGACTATCATATCAATGTATCAATCATTGAA
>VYFM01000543.1:1401-4111 GCA_009842375.1 Candidatus Poribacteria bacterium
TATCTCATTATATAACTACAGAAATGGTTGTTTTTACAAAATATGCACTTAAGAAAGTGTAATTTGATACTAAAGATATGAATAGGAGTTACGAATGTATTATCCAACGTTGGAAGAATTTCGGGAGAAAGCGAAAATAGGGAACACAATTCCTGTATATCGACCGATTCTGGCAGATATGGAAACACCTGTATCTGCTTTCTATAAGTTGATGCCAAATGATTATGCGTTCCTGTTGGAGAGTGTTGAAGGTGGTGAAAAGGTTGCACGATACTCATTTATAGGTAGTCAACCATCTGTTCTTTTCCAGAGCAAAGGACACAAAATTACCATTGAGTATATGGCAAAGAGTGAAAAGGTGTCTATGGAATACGAAGATCCATTGACAGCCTTAGAAGAGTTGATGCAGAAATACCAACCTGCCAGTATTGAAGGGTTACCAGAATTCCACGGTGGTGCGGTTGGATTTATGAGTTATGATATGGTGCGTTTTGTAGAAGAACTACCTGACGATACCGAAGATGAACTGCAACTACCCGATTGCTTTTTCATGATAGCTGAAACAATTTTGATTTTTGATCATGTAAATCATCAAATAAAAGTTGTTGCTAACGCTCATATTGATGGAGATGTTGATGCTGCTTATGGTGATGCTATTCAACAAATTGATGCGTTAGTAGAACAATTGACATCAGGTATTGAAGCAACCAAATTAATACGGAAAGATGATGGATCAGGTAATCTACCGGAAACGGTACCAGATCCACCTTCAAATTTTACCAAATCTGAATATGAAAACGCAGTAAAACGTGCCAAAGAATACATTGCTGCAGGTGACATCATACAAGTTGTGCCATCACAAAGATTTAGCCGTCCGGTATCGGTTGACTCGTTTGATATTTACAGGGCATTACGTGTTGTGAATCCATCTCCTTATATGTATTATCTCAAATGTAAGGCATTTGAGATTGTTGGGGCATCCCCCGAGATGATGGTGCGTGTGGAAGATGGAGTTGTCCAGACTGTTCCGATTGCCGGAACACGCCCGCGTGGTAAGACAACCGAAGAAGATATTGAATTGGAACAGGAACTCCTCGCTGACCCAAAGGAGCGAGCAGAACATGTGATGCTTGTTGATTTAGGAAGAAACGACCTCGGGCGTGTATGTGAATATCATACTGTTGAGGTGACAGATTTTATGATAGTCGAAAGGTTTTCACATGTGATGCATATTGTTTCCCATGTTATTGGGAAGTTGCGCAAAGACCTTTCAGCATTTGATGTCATCCGTGCATGCTTACCAGCAGGAACACTCTCTGGTGCTCCTAAAATACGTGCAATGGAGATAATTGAGGAACTTGAACCGACGCGTCGTGGAACTTATGGAGGAACAGTCGGTTATTTTAGTTTCTCTGGTAGTGCTGATACAGCAATTACCATCCGAACTGCAGTAATCAAAGACGGAACTGCTTATGTACAAGCAGGTGGTGGTGTCGTGGCTGATTCTGTTCCAGAAAATGAATATTACGAAACCGTCAGTAAGGCATGGGCGATGCTTACTGCTATTGAGATGGCACAACAAGGTCTGTTACTATAGGAGGAGTAAGAGATGGTTTTGATGATTGACAATTACGATTCATTTACATACAATTTAGTTCAGTACCTCGGTGAACTCGGGGCAGAATTAGAGGTGCACCGCAGTCGAAAGATTGGATTAGATGAATTAGATAGTTTGAGTCCTGAACGGATTGTGATTTCACCCGGTCCTTGCACACCTCGCGAGGCAGGTATATCCAACGATGTCATAAAATCCTTTGCTGGAAAAGTTCCGATTTTAGGGGTTTGTCTTGGACACCAGTGTGTTGGTGATGTGTTTGGTGGGGAAGTTGTACGTGCGGATCGGTTGATGCATGGAAAAACATCTATGATTCAACATAATAATGAGGACCTATTTGTTGGTTTGGATAATCCTTTTGAAGCGACACGTTATCATTCACTGATAGTAAAAAAAGAAACATTACCGGACTGCCTTGAAATAACAGCATGGACAGATCAGGATGAAATTATGGGGATTCGACATAAAACCTTACCCGTATGGGGTGTACAATTCCATCCAGAGTCCATATTGACATCAGCTGGAAAAAGCCTATTGGCTAACTTTTTAGCCTTATAGATTTGATTTATTATATCTTCGGTGTCAAGACCCTGTTGCCTTAGCACGGGGATGTAGACACCACCAGGGTTATTCAGTTTTAAGAATATGTTGTGGATGCGTGTTACTAAAAGTTTATGTCGTCCGTTGGGTAGAGTGATAGCGAACCCCGACCCGTGTGGTTTTTGTCGGGTTTCGCACGCTCTACCCATAGGTGTCAACTTAAAGGTTTTCTGCCTCTTTTAAGAGTTTGTAGGTTGTCCACTTTCCCGCTCTATGTTCTCCACAGTCGCTGTGTAGCAAATCTTGTTTGATGTTTCTAAGTGTCCTCAAAAAAGCAGTTTTAGATTTATGAAAACTTATCAGGAGTGTTCGGGCATGATATTCAATAAGTTGTGCGATAAGTTTAGCATACACTTCACAAAGGATACGATAAGGTTTGGTGCTGCGTGAGGTATCCACGGCTCCAACACTTTTGAAAGATTTAGACATCAACTCAACATTTATGGAAAACCGAATGGCTCCGACATTCGTATCGGTGTTACGAATCTTTTTTAT
>VYFM01000111.1 GCA_009842375.1 Candidatus Poribacteria bacterium
AGACAACAATGCTGTAATTTTACATAGTTTTGTAAACAATTGAAATCTTACTTACAATTTTGCAAGTGAATAATTTTTGGATACCGTTGTGACAAGAGAACATTGGATAAAAGAATTTCGGCAAGAACTCAACAGGCTATACACACCAGCACGCCGTCTTAATGCCTTGATTCAACTCTATACACCAAACGCCTGTCCCAACAAAGACATAATAGCCACGTTAAATGCTATTGCAAATGAAACTGCGGATGAAGGCGATGACATCATTGACATTTCATTACTGAATAGTTTGTATAATCTGCTGGCACTTATCCCTAGACAACGTCCACAAAACGATGACATGAAAGAACGTAGTCAACTCGCGGAAATACAGCGATCCGCATTGAACAGTATTCTCTGGCAAGTCTTTAACTTAAAAGATATTTCTGAAATGGACGATACAGAAACACGAAAAGCGTTGAAAGCTGTTGCCGATAAATGTCAGCAATACAAAGTGTTGTTAGAACCAATCCATAAGATAATAAAACCTATACCACATGAGTTGGCGTATGCTTACAGACCTGTCTTTTCAATACTCAATGAACACCCATGGAACCAAAAGTCGAGGGAATTGCTGAAACCTGATAAACCTTATTATTTAGATGATGAGAACTTACATGTTCTCTCGCTAATACATTTCGGGATTAGTAGCAGTGAACCAGAAATGATTGAGAGCAGAGAGATGATAAATGCTGAGTGGTGGGAATGTGGCATCCAGAAAATAAAAAACAAACTTGACGAGTTCCGTCTCAATTACACACCGATACAGATAATGTTCTATATCACAACACCACCATCAGAAACTTATACTGACAATGATTTACCAGAACTAATGGAAGCAAAAGACGCTGTAGACGGGGCAACCGTATTACTGGATCACTTACTGAGTCTGATGGAGTATAATAAAGAAATATAGTAAATCACACGAGTCACATACATCACATTATGCTATTTCTTCCGAATAATCAACCTATCACCTTTCAGCGTTGCGGTATGCTCCCCTTGTGCAAATTCCTGCCATCGTGGTGATTCTGGCGTTTGCCTATCCAATGCTATCGCGTCACCGTTTACTTGGACACCGACATTGAGAACAGTCTTTTTCTCCATTCTCGCCCGTGCTGTTGGAGAAACCCACTCTGGGAAATCCGTAGCTGATAATATCTGTTTATTATATGGGCAGGTCACCGGGTATTTACTGATCAACTTTTCTCGAAGTGCTTTGAGTGCGACCTCCTCCCCGTGAACCAATGCAATGGCTTTTGGGTTCACCTGTTTAATTACCGATAATAGTTGTCCTTGATCGCTATGAGCGGAGAGGTGAAAACGTTGGACGCGACATTTGACATCAACGCACGTTCCGTCAGCGAAGTTGAGTGTATCTCCTGATTGTAGTTCTTGGAGTTTGCGTCCCGGCGATTCTGCGTCTTGATACCCCGACAAAAAGATAGCGTTTTTCTCGTTAGTAGCCAATCCTTTAGCGTAAGTCACCGATGCGCCACCAGTGAGCATGCCTGAACTTGCGATGATGCACTTAGGTGTCTCATTCTTGAGGATCGCTTCCTGTTCACCCATACGCGCCCTGCTAAAGTTTTTATAGAAGAAAACAGGTTGGCGTGCGTTTTTGATATGTTTTTGAAGTTTGGCACCGAGCTGCTCTGTCAGACTTTCGTATACCGAGCAAATAGCGTTAACAAGTCCATCCGTTATGACAGGGAATATCGGTATATTCTGACTGATCATTGCGTCTTTGAGAATGAGTATAATCTCTTGTGCACGTCCGAGTGCGAAACTCGGTATCAGCACACTCCCACCGTCTTGAATAACGTCCGCGACCGCTTTCGCTAATTTGACTTCTTCCTCTTTCCGCGACGGGTGAAGTCCATCTCCGTAGGTTGATTCACAGATCATGAAGTCAGGGGCAGGTAAAGATGAAATATCATCAAGCCCATTAATTGTTTTTTGATGGAAAGTTGATACATCACCACTATAGAAGAATGTGCCTTCGGGTGTCTCAAGGTAAATACTAACAGATCCTAATATGTGTCCTGATCGGATAAATAGCACGCGCCAGCCGTCCCATAATTCTATCCATTGACCACTTTCAAGTGTTTGTATCCGTGCAAGTGTTGTTTCAACGGTTTTCTGTGTAAAAATGGGAACTTCCGCTTCAGTTTCCATCACACGCACAGCATTGGTGAGCATAACAGATGATAATCGTTGTGTGGGGATTGTTGCATAGATCGGTGCATCTGGATAGAGCGCATGGGCGAGTGGTAATGCGCCGACGTGGTCTGCATGTGCGTGCGATATAAAGATCGCATCCAACACTGGTGCACTTTGTTTGAGAAAATCAAGGTCGGGTAAAGCATCACTGCCTGTCTGATTAACGCGTATCCCGCAGTCAAATAGGATATAACGACCAGCAACCGAGAGTAGCATGCAAGAACCGCCAACTTCACGGGCACCACCAAGAAATACATAGTTCATACTTTATATTTTATCCTTCTTATTTAGATTCTTCTAAGAGTGGGAGTTGTGTGTTCTCGAAATGGCGTTCTGATTTCACCTATAGGCATTGGTTAGTCCAGTATCGTTGGCATCATCTCCACTATCTTGCTCTCCACTGACTCTATCAGCAGCATCGCTGCCCGTTCAGGGTCTTTCTCTTGGTTGAACTCCGCCGGTAGGTTCTCTTCGAACCACCGTTTGACTTGTTTGAGTGGCATCTCCATCAGTTGTGCTATCATCCTGTCTATCTCCGCCCAGTACTGTTTGATCCCCCACTCTTGTTGTAGGAATTCCTGAATCCGCTCTGTCGGACTCTCCCAACCCCACCGTAGAAGTTGAAGTAGGTATACTTCCTGCGGGTCGACTTCCAGGTCTTGATCCTGTATCTGTTGCAATAGTTGTTTAGCGTGTTGATTCTGTTCGTTCTGATTCTGTTGGAGTGGCTTTTGCATCTTGTTCACTTCCTGTAACGAGATCATAGGCATTTTCTAATTATTCAAATAGGCTTAGCTGCTTTGTTCCATTGTCCGTCTGATCTGTCTCCCGGCGTTTTCTGCGTTTGAGTTCACGTTCTTTCAACGGCACCTCCGCTGCATTGAAAAGCGGTATTATTTCTCCTTCGCCTGTCATAACTTTGAGTGGGTTTTCTATTGCTTCTTTTTGCTCAGCAACCGAACCGCGTAAAGCACGCGCCAACCGTTTCAACTTTGCCATTGCATCCTTTAGCATGCCCGTAATATCGTTATGATGGTATCCAATGACATCTCCGATCTCTCGGTTTGTCATGTCTATAGGGATACCGTAAGAACGTTCTACAACGAACCTTTCATGTGCGTCTAATTTAGACAGAAAAAAGTCTAAATCCACTTCCAACTCAACTTTATGATAGGAATCTTCTCCATTTTCATCAGCGACAGTATCCATTATAGTCAGGGCATCTTTTCCTTCACCGATTTGCTCATCAAGCGACATCATATACATCACATCGCTCTCAATGTGTTTGAGACGTTCCACTTGCTCCGGTTCAACTTGTGAAACTTGTGCGATGGTGTCAACAGTGAGGGGTTGTCCTTCGCGTGATAACGCTGCTTTCGCATTGTTGATGGCATGCACCTCTGCCTTGACATGCTCTGGTAAGCGGATAGTCCCGTTAAGGAAACTGCTACGTGCAACTGCATGATGTATCGCGAGGGTCGCATAAGTTGAGAGCCGAGTACCGAAGTTGAGATCGAAGTTTGAAATCGCTTTACAAAGACCGACAATACCATCAGCCATTAGGTCATCCGTAGAAACACCCAACTCAAAGTTTTCATACTTTTGTGCGACAGAACGGACAAGTCGCAAGTTGACGAGTATCAACTTTTCGCGAGCGTTTTCATCGCCTGCTTGTGTCTCACGTAGGAGCTGCTGTTCCTCATATTCAGCGAGTATTTCATGGTTCAACTCTTTCGCGTAAACAGCTTCATGCCTCACCGATGCCCTCCATTACGATGTCTATAAAAAACATTATAACACGGATTCGTACATTTGCAAATTCAATTTAATATTTGACTTATCTGAGC
>VYFM01000109.1 GCA_009842375.1 Candidatus Poribacteria bacterium
GAACTATAACAGTTCTATCCTAACTTTCCTCAAGAATAACTCTATGGTAACGTCTTTTACCCGCGCGTAAAAGTAGAATATCTTCTTCCAACATCTTAACGTCAATAATTACATCTATAGCCTTATACTGCTTATCGTTAATGTATGCTCCACCTTGTTGAATTAGACGACGTGCTTCACTTTTTGATGTGGCTAAACCCACTTCATAAAACAATTCCATGATGGGAATGCCTGCATCGAGTCTATCGGTGGAAATAGATGTCGTAGGCATTGCATCAAGATCGAGTCCACCTCCACCAAATGCAGCGCGAGATGTTTCCTGTGCTTTGTCTGCTTCATCTTTCCCATGTGCAAGTTTCGTCGCTTGATACGCGAGTTCTGCTTTCGCTTCCCGAATCTCATCATGTTCCAAGCTGCCGAGTCGACGCACCTCATCCATCGGTAAAAAAGTGAAATATGCCAAGAACCGCTCAACATCACGGTCATCAATGTTGATCCAGTATTGGTAAAATTGATATGGAGACGTTTTATTTCCATCAAGCCACACAGCACCACCAGCGGTTTTACCCATCTTTGCTCCACCTGCAGTCGTGAGTAATGGAAAGGTCAAACCATGAACCCGTTCACCCTCAATCCGACGCACAAGATCAACACCAGCAACAATGTTCCCCCACTGGTCATCACCACCGAGTTGAAGGACACACTCGTATTTTTGGAAAAGACACAGATAATCATACGCTTGCAGCAATTGGTAATTAAATTCAAGGAATGAAAGACCTAATTCTCTTTCTAGTCGTTGCCGATACCCCTCAGCACGGATCATCTCATTGACACGGAAGTGCTTCCCAATATCACGAAGAAAATCTATGTAGTTTAGGAAAAGTAACCATTCAGCATTATTCAGAAAAAATCCTGACGTGTTATCCAGATTGAGGTATTGCTGTAACTGTTTGAGAATGCTTTCCCCGTTTTTTTCAACCTGTTCAGCGGAGATCATTGGACGCATCTCTGTTTTATCAGTTGGGTCTCCTATCATCGTAGTACCACCACCGATAATCGCTATCGGTTTGTGTCCTGCGCGCTGCAAATGTGCCATTGCCATTATCGGAACAAGACTGCCTGCATGGAGACTATCTGCTGTTGGGTCAAAACCAACATAATATGTAATCGGATTGCCAGATAACAGATGTGCAACATTTTCTTCATTCGTACATTGTTGGACGAAACCGCGTTCCTCAAGGGTTTCAAATACATTTGACATGAGTAATTATTCCTTCCAAGAATGTTATACCGTTGTTATTGACATACTCCCCCGCTAAAACGTGGGGGATTCTTCGCTCTTATATTGGCAGCGGTTGCAGCTGCTTGACGTTGTGGACGAGGGGTTTGTAAGGTATAGCCCAAACGCTTGAGATATTTCCAACCGGACACATCACTGACAGAACGCTGCACTATCTCGGATATCCACGCCGCTATCTTAGGACCTGTCCAAAGACCGCCAGCAGCAGGGGGTGCTGATAGCACAACTTCAAGTGCTGCTTGCTGTGTTTCATCCAAAAGACGCTTTGCTCCATTGTTTTTGCGACTATCTTGTATACCTGCTTCGCCTTGTGCATTATAGCGTTTGAGCAACTTGCGAACACAGTCCGGAGTACGCCCTACAATCCCAGCGACTTCCACAGGTGTTCAGGGATGTGTGGTATCAGCAAGAAGCCAGATAATATGCCAGCGCGTCCGTTCAAGAGGACATTCACATTCAAGATACCTTTCTCTAAGAACTTCTACTGAAAAGTGAGGAAAAACCTCATGTTTTTGCTTTTTCATCTGTTCACAATAACATATCTAAAAAAATATAGATACAAGAAAAATCACATTAATTGGGTATAAGACGCTGAAAGGTTTCTTCTACTGCTATATTCCATGCTGTATCAGAGTCACAGAGTGTATTATCAAGATCAAAGAATACAGCCTTAATCATTTTCTTCACTTCACATCAATTCAACAATTGTGCCTAAACCTTTTTCCTCTGCCTCCTTAAGCACAATTGCTGCAGAAACTGCATCTTGTACCGCAACACCAACAGATTTGAAGAAGGTTATTTCATTATCTGATTCACGCCCCGGTTTATCTCCATTGACAATTTCCCCGATTTCAGCATCCGCTTCAGCGTTTGGTATAATTAGGTCTCCCGCCTCCTCCAAACAGTCTTCCCTTGAATCTACTACAATTCGGTTTGCACGTCTAATGGTTGTTGTGTCTACCTCACGTTTTTCCGGTACAAACGTCCCAACTGCTGTAATGTGGGTTCCAGCAGTTAAATCGTTCCCATCAAAGAGTGGTGTCCCAGATGTCGTAGCACAGATAACAATATCAGCATCTTCAACTACCTCTTTCGGGGTAGATATGAGATTGACTTTCGGTGGATTGTTCCATTCAGAGATTTCCGTAGCAAGTTGTTGTGCAGATTCTTGTGTGCGACTAATGAGATTGACGTGGGTTATATCCCTGACTGCCATTACAGCCTGTAATTGTGCTCTTGCCTGAACACCTGCACCGAACAATCCTACTATCTTTGCATCCTTCCGAGCAAGCAATTCTGCAGCTAATCCACCACCTGCACCTGTTCGGATAGCTGTAAGGCTACTTCCATCCATAAACGCTAAAGGTATGCCTGTTGTTGGATCAAGGACTAAGACCGTTGCTGTGATACGTGGTAAATTGTGAGATGGATTTTCATCGTAAACAGAGACAACTTTAATTCCAAACTCGTTCCGTTCAG
The DNA here is from genome assembly GCA_009842375.1 of Candidatus Poribacteria bacterium. Taxonomy (GTDB): domain Bacteria; phylum Poribacteria; class WGA-4E; order WGA-4E; family WGA-3G; genus MSPOR6. The sequence continues at coordinate 2,780 of VYFM01000109.1, forward strand.
GAAGATAAGCAGGCATTATTAGCGTAATACCTTTTTCAGAAGAGATATGTTGACGCGGGGGTGCTATTGCTTTGTTTGCAGATAGTTGTCCGTAAGCATGACGCATTGCTTCAATTGCTTTGGTCATAGGCAATGCTTTTCGGACATCTGAACCTGTGAGAATCCTAATACTCATAATATCATTCCACATTAACAACTGCGTCCCCTAACACATCCATATCAGGTACGATTCCTAATCCCGGTTGTGTTGAGGCTGCCATCTTTCCATTGACCCGTTGCGGTGCACCTTCTGCCGTACTAACGGTGACATAACTATTGAAGTCAGTAGCAGTAAATAGGTAATTTGTAGGTGTGCTGTGTGCAAGATGAGCAATCGCAGCGGTTGTTATATCACCACCCCAACTGTCTTCAATCGTCATCGCAATACCAAGTTCAACACATAGATCCCTTGCAAGTTTTGCTTTCGTCAGTCCACCGAATTTACTGATTTTAATATTCACAACATCCATCGCCCTATCTGAATGCCCACGCAACAATGCATGAATGCTATCAATCGTTTCATCAAGAACAAAAGGGTGATCTGTGTGTTCGCGAATAGCAAGGCATTCTTCATAAGAGAGACAAGGTTGTTCAATGTAGACATCTACATCTCTTACACCCCGTACAACCCGAGCTGCTTCGTGCATCAACCATCCGGTATTGGCATCAGCAATAAGCACATCTCCTTGTTGCATCAATTCCGCAACCGCATGAATACGCTCAATATCAGTATTTGGATCGCCACCGACTTTCAACTGGAATTTTCGGTAACCTTCTGCACGATAAGTGGCGACTTTTTCCGCCATTTCGTCTGGAGATTGCTGTGAGATCGCACGATAAAGCATGAAATCCTCACCATATCTTCCACCGAGAAGCGTACAAACTGGTTGATTAGAAACTTTACCAAGTAGATCCCAACACGCAATGTCAATGCCTGTTTTGACATAAGGGTGTCCCTTCAGTGCAATATCCATGTATTGATTTAGCGGTAGCAGTTGGATAGGGTCTTTACCGATGAGATGAGGTGCAAGTTCAGCAATTCCTGTACGTGTTCCTTCAGCATAAGCGGGAAGATAGAATGGTCCTAAAGGACATACCTCACCATAACCAGTTACCCCCTCATCTGTCTCAACTGAGACGATAGTGCTGTCAAATACCGATACAGATTTTCCTCCAGACCAGTTGTAGCTGCCTTCGTGGAGTGGAAGGTCAACTTGATAGGCTTTAATACGACTTATTTTCACGAAAACTCCTATATTGAGAATAGTGCAATTAAGGGTGATACAAAT
>VYFM01000394.1 GCA_009842375.1 Candidatus Poribacteria bacterium
AGATATAATTTATAGCCATCAACCAAGATGTAATTTATAGCCATCAGCCAAATGGGGAAACCATTATGCCAGATATAACACTACGTATCACTACCAACAACCTATCAACTGCCGAGCTTGAGAAACTACACCGAGACATCGCGCTGATAAAAAGCGCGTTCAACGAAGCAGGACGCGCGGCACTCATATTCAGCGCGAATATACAGACGACATTCAAACAACTGCAGATCGCAAGAAACCGAATTATTGCATCAGAACCTATCTCAACATATCAGAATATAAGCGAGAATGCCCTAAATTTGCTCCATAAGGGGCGTTTAGATAGTTTTGTGAGGAATAACACAGAAAAGACATTAAAAAACGCACGTAGGGCAAATAAACGGCAATTTTTGCGTAAAAGTGATTTCCAACCCCGATTATTCAGTAAGGGTGATTTACAAAACGAGGACGATTTCCAATCCACATTCTTTGATAGAAGCGATTTTCAATCCCGATTGGACACGCAATACATTCCCGATATAACCCACGCACAACGAGCCATCGTCAAAACGATTTCCGATGTTCCGAGCGATATATTCCGCGCAACCTACGATGCACTTATCACTATACCCGCGCAGACACGAGAGGAACTCCAAGAATTGAAAGTTGAGACGAAACAGCGGATCGTTGAGGTAAACGACTCCGAGGTGTTGTCCGTAGAAGAAAAGGCGAGCCAGATAGAACAAATAGAACGCGACGCGGCACAACGTAGAAAAGCGATTGAGACGGAGGCAAATCAGGCAAAAATAGACTCGTTCAATCGGGTTGTGCGGAACTTCATCGCGGGTATCGGTAAGATGATAGCGGCGCAGCTGAAGTTGCGGGTGGCAGCGAGTATCACAAACAGACTACTCGGCACGGCATTGCCAACGCAAACTGGTGGCTTGCTGAGTGCGGTTTCACCGGTGCTTTCTGCGAATCCGGTGTTGGGGTTGGCTCTCGGTGCGACGACACTGTTCGCTACCAGTTTTGACGACCCGGTCAATGATGCGTTAGCACAGCAGGCGGGTATCCGTCAGGCACAGCAACGCGCAACTGACCTCGGCAGAAGGTCTGCGGTGGATTTGAAAGCTAACTTTGAACGAGGGTTTGTCGCTGAAACAGCACGACAACAGACTGCAACAACGCAACAGACAGACGGCACTGCCCCTGTCGTGATGAACGAGATAAAACTCATCATCGGAGGGCAGGAAATCAAAGCACTTTACGAGGAGACGCAACGCCAAATCGCTACGGGTATTATTTCAGTCAGTCCGTAGGTCGGAGTGAGCGTGCGACCTCCGACATGTTAGGAGACATGGGGTGCGTGCCGTCTGCTTTTTTGTCTGAATCACGGATTACACAGATGACACGGATGAACGCGGATTGTTGAGGCGCGTCTCCAAGCACCCAATCAAAGGTTGACTTCAGTGGTTTGAAAGGGAACTTCAAAGGCGAAAACTCAAAACCGCGTTCCTCCGCGTAATCAGCGTCCTCCGCGATTCAGACAATTCCCACAATTCAGATAACCGACAGCCAATAATCTGAAAACCACATGAATCATACAGAAAACATATTGTTCCAAAAAACCGTACCCCTTCCAAACTCCACCAACCCAAGATATAATAAACATCAACACCGACATCAGACAAGAACAGATAAACAAAAAAGGAAAAACCAATGACAAACAAAACCTACATCTACCACGACAACAAGGATAGTGCATTCACGAACACCAAAGACCGCGCCACATCCAACACCCGATATTACTACTACGATGCAACACCAAACACGCAACTCACAGGTATTCATCTATCAACCCAAAACACCGATAACATCGTGCTATATCAAGGCGAAGACAGCATGCAAGACCCCATCACCGAGATCCCCGTAGACATTGAAATCGCTGACGGCATGCAAGTATTTATCACCTTCGACGCACACACCTTCGGCAAAACTGACGCTGATAGAATGATCATCGCACTCGCGCAACATGGCACAAACGTTCCCAGCATTGACACCGCCAATTTCTACGGCACGATGCTTGCTTTCCCCGATGGATTCTTTGACGAAATCGTCCCTACCCGACAAGACCGCGGCGCGGGTGTCATAGAACTCGCTGACGGCACGTTAGTGCAATACAGAGGGTTCGGTGGCAACAAATGGCGATGGAAACTCGGGGCGAAGTTCGTTGACAAACAGATGTTAGATCGCTTAGATACGTTGGACGTTATGCGTCCTGAATTCACATTTGCCCAAGAACCCGCACGGTATCCTGATAGGATTTATCGGTGTATCCTTGAATCTCCTATCTTCCGCACGCCCTACACAACGCAGTGGAAAGGGAATGGATATAGCATTGCGATGGAAATCGCGCAGATTTGACATACCCGTTCTTTTGTCAGTATCGCGGCATGTCCTGAAAACGCGGTTTTTGTCTGAATCGCGGATTACGCGGATTACGCGGATTTCTCGGAAGAACGCGGAAGTGTTCTTGTTTCTTCAGGTTGGTTTTCATAGGATTAGGGTTTTTTTTCTAACGAATTTGGAACCCACAAACACCCCCTCTGCGTCCTCTGCGCTCCTGCCTCTTCGTAGGTCGGAGCGAGCGATAGCGACCTCCGACATCTTACCACCGCCGCCCCTCTTTGTCCCACCAACTTTCCAGTTTGTGCAAACACCCCCTCTGCGTCCTCTGCGCTCCAGTCTCCCTCTTTGTAGCATAAACTTTCCAGTTTGTGCAAACATACCTTCCGCGCCTCCGCGATTCAGCCAATAATCTGAAAACCACCCAAAACACACCCGAAACATATTGTTCCCAACCCCAAATTCCTCACAAACACACAACCCACTAAGATATAATAATAACCATGAAGAACCACGAATTCAAAACAACATTCAAACCGTACCGCAAACTCGTCATCTTAGGACAACCGATAGACGACGCGCACATAAAAACGATCTCACCGCTCAACGCGGAACTCGACTACCCCGATCTAACCACATTCAACATCGGCAACGTCACCATCACCCTATTCGACCCAGACGGACAATACAACCCTAACAACCCCGACAACTTCTGGACACAACACCAGCACACCCAAACAGGCAACAAAAGCCCCATAGAAATCCACATCGGATACGACACAGACGGCACCATCACCAGCGAAAAGATATTCGACGGCGAAATCGCCAACATCCGCGTCAATCTACGACCCCCCGAAATCGTCATAGAAGCAGTAGACACCACGCAGAACCTACGTCCAGCCAAGTTAGACAACTTCGGCATACCTCGTAAAGTCATCCTATCCGAAGACTCGGACGTAACCCACATCGGACGTTATCCGTTCCCTGAACACTCAATCCCATCAGATCGTTCTGTCTCCGCCATCACCAACATCGGACGCACACAAATGACCGATGTCGGCACCATCAGCACAGAAGGCACAACCACGCCGCTCAACTATCAGGTATCCAACGATGCCATAGAAACCGAAGGCGGACCGCTCTGGACACCCAACACACCGCTTGTCACCTACAAAGACGTATATCGCTACAAACGTGTAGACGCGCTCATCGCAAGCATACTCCACCACTACGGCATCTCAGAGTCTGAGATAGACATCCTCGAACAGACCACAACCACACCGCACTTCGCGTCCCACGGCAGACCCGGTTGGGAACTCGAAAACCCTGACTCGTAGGGCGATGTCTCCCCGCCCGCTTCTTTGTCCCACAAACTTTGCAGTTTGTGCAATCCGCGTCCTCTGCGCTCCAACCTCTTCGTAGGTCGGAGCGAGCGATAGCGACCTCCGACATCTTATACCATTTCTAAATGATGAAGGATCATTGTCTTGTAGGTCGGAGTGAGCTTGCGAAGTCCGACATGGGAAACCCAATGAAATGATATGTGTCGGACATCGCGTTGCTCACTCCGACCTACAGTTTATTATGACGATTTATCAATTAGAAATGGTATTACCACCCCCGCCCCGTATCCGCTCTTCTGTCTGAATCGCGGATTTCACGGATGAACACGGATTTCTGAGCCTTCACCTCCCAAGTCCCCTT
>VYFM01000669.1:0-3332 GCA_009842375.1 Candidatus Poribacteria bacterium
CAAAGGCTTGAACGGAAGGGTAACATTCCGCAAACTCAGGAAGTTTTTGATATGGATTCTTTCCAAAAACGCTTTCTGTTCGGGCATGGTCTTTACCTCCATTCCCTACATTTTAATTATACATTTGCTTATTGTATTTGTCAATGAATACACTTTGTATTGCATTCTTCACCATGCATTGCTATGGATCAACCTTCTTATATAGGACAATCTGACCATCGCGAATAGTGTGCAGCAATAGACTTTTGACAGGATGTCGATTTTCATCAAAGTGTGAGATAGTTGATGCACCTTGGTAGTCGGTGATTTTTGTTAATGCATCTCTAATTTCAGTTGGATCGAGTGAACCAGCATTCGTTATTGCAATTCCCAGTAAAGACATTGCATCGTATCCCCACGAAGCAGGACCATTGGGAGGTTCCATATACAATTCAGTGTATGCTTGAACAAACGGAGCTGCATCGGGTGATTCAATGCTAAAATCCCTCGTGAAAAACGCACCATCTAAAGGTGTATTGTCATCTAATACACTGAATAGTTCATCGGGTATATCCCATGCGTTGGTACCGATGAATGTTGCTTTTATACCTAATTCTCTCGCTCGTGCTGCTAACAACGGCACTTCAGGAATGAATCCTGCAATTAACAATACATCGGGTGATAGCATATTTATTCTTGTGAGTTGTGTATCGAAATTCCTTGAACCGTGTGGATAGAATTCGGTAGTGACTACATCTCCACCGAGTTTTTGAAAGTTGACTTCAAATGCATCTGCTACAGCATTAGAATAAACATCACCTTCTTGTCGTATTGTTGCAGCAGTTTTTGCGTTAAGTTCGTTTAGGTCAATTGCAAATTGTGCTGTCGTTGCACCTTGTCCTGATGAAGGAGCAACTGCAATGAATACATAATCTCCCGTTGATGTTACCTTATGACCAGATGAACCTGTAATAATAGGTGTTTTTAGTTCGGTGACAACGGGTCCAACTTGCGTTGAATTTGTGGAAAGTAAGGGACCGAGGATCGCTACAACACCCTCATCCATTATAAGTGTTTTTGCTATTCTCACGCTTTCAGCAGGATCTGGAAAATCACGCATTTCTTGATTATCCATTACAATAAATTCAACCTGCATTCCGAGTAAGCCACCGTTATCATTGATTTGTGTCTTGGCAAGTTTAGCACCTTTTGTAAAACTTGGAGCAAGTCCGGAGGGTTGAATAACACCAACCTTTACAGTTGAGATGGTATCAGATGGAATCATTTGGCTAATTTTTTCGCAACCTGAAAGGGACATTGCAATAAGAAATAGTATGATTAGACAATAAATAGGAATAGATTTCATCTTCAATTATTGACTCCTTTGCTAAAATAAAAGTTCTCTGCTACGACAAACATGTCATTCGTTTCTGTAGACCTATAGATAAGAGACATTGAATCCACTTCATACTGGATCGGTTCCCATTCATTTTGAAGTCTCTGTTGAGCATCATTGATATCTCTATGTTGGAATTGTCCTACTGATAGGTGTGGATTGAATCCACCAGAGAATCTTGCTGTGTCATCATAAACAGGTAATTGCTGGGAGAGTTTCCTATGTAATTCTACGATGACATTCTTTGGTTCGGGAACAAGAAAGAGCGTACACGATTTGCGATGTCTGAAAGCATTGAATGATGCAAATGTCACTGAAAAGGGTATTATCTGTTGTGCGACTTTTGCCAGTGTCGGTATTACCTCTTGAAATTTATTACGTGGTGTAAATGGATAGAGTAGAGTTATATGAGGCATCCAACGTATATAATTACGATCATGTATCTTGCGAATGTTTTGTATAGGTGTTTGGATAGATTCTGGTGGGATGAGAACCACAGCTGTAGTGTGAGTTTTGTCCGACATTTGGTTATTTGCTAATTACTTACTGAGATATTATGCTTTGACACTTGCACCACCATCAACCAGTAAGGAAGTACCTGTAATCCATTCTGCATCATCTGATGCGAAGAAAACTGCTGCACGTCCTATGTCCTTGGGTAAACCTAAACGTTGCAATGGTGTTTTTTCTAATGATGACTGTATCTGTTCTGAAGTTAGGTAATCTTGGATTGCTGTCTCAATATATCCCGGACAGATTGCGTTTACGGTTATCTTGTCTTTTCCTACCTCTAATGCGGTATCCTTAACCATGTTAACAACTCCAGCTTTTGCAGATGCGTAAGCAGGTCCCGCACCTCCACCAAAGGCATGGATAGATGCGATTTGAATTATCCGTCCATATTTTGACTTTTTTAAGTAGGGAATAGCAAGTTTCGTTGTTATGAAAACCCCACGTAGATTTACACTAACCACCTTGTCCCATTCAGTCATAGAAATATCTTGTGAACCACCAGGAATATGAATACCAGCATTATTCACGAGGATATCTAATCCACCGAAGTGTTCCACCGTCCGATGTATCATCTTAGCTACCTGATTCTCGTTTGAAACATCGGTTTGGATGTATATGCCTTGTGCACCTAATTTCTCTATTTCTTGGACGGTAGGTGATGTGACATCCTTCTCGTGATACTTTCCTTGTAGTGGAACTTCCTGTGTATCCGCAATGGAAATATGTGCGCCTTCACGTGCAAATTCAAGTGCTATTCCGCGTCCGATACCAGAACTCCCTCCTGTCACGATACAGATTCGGTTTTTGAGAAGCATACATTCTGTCCTTAAAATGTCTCTTAGAAGAAGGAACGTCCAAGCGAATTTCCAGTGCCAAATGCATTATACGGCACACCGGCAGGCAATGTGTGGAGTCCCCATGTATCTGTAGTTGCATCAAAACCGACTCCCATAGAAACTGCAGTTTCACCGATTAAGTTAACTTGAAATGTAAAGTCTTGTCGAACATTATCAAACGGTGGATCACGTTTAATTCCCACACGACTCCAAGAAATACGCAAATTCCAATCATGTAGGTTGCGATTAATGCTGACGCGTTGCGAATAAAATTGTCCATCGATCGGATAGTAGATAAGATTAAAATCTAATTCAAGATCTTTGCTGAGACGGTAACGTCCATTGGCAGTCATTGTTCGAGAAGCACGGAGCGAAGTATGTCGTTTGCTGAATGAATTGCAAACACTTACAAACCAACTCTTACGGGTATATCTTACATTAGTCCGTATACCCACCATCTTAAATCTTTGTCCATCTACAGGGTGCGGATTTGGGTCATGAGTCACACGAACAGTCATATTTAAATTACGACTGGGAAGAGGAACTATCGTAAAATCGCTTTCTATTGGTTCATATTTCCGTCTATATAGAGACTCAAATTCTGTGAA
>VYFM01000669.1:3342-4088 GCA_009842375.1 Candidatus Poribacteria bacterium
TCTGTGAAATCAGCTGTTAAACGTGTATCAAAATAAAAAATACGGTGTGCCGATTGACTTCGTCTGGTTTTTATTTCAAAATTTGTATTGAAGTTGTAAGTTAGTCTTTTCCGTTCATAGAAGTAAGTACTCGGTCCAAATGGGTATAGATTATTATCTTTATCAATGGGGGGTTGATAATCAAAGCTTAAAGAGTTTTGCAATTCATGACGTAATTTACGCACACCAGGAATAAATCTGGTATTGTAGATACGGAATAATGTATTCGTTGCTTGTGTTCGGACGCTATAAACACCACGTATAATGTTTCTATTCTGGTTCTGATCTTTCGCGTGCCAAATTGCGTTTGTATTGAGATTCGCACTTAATTTTATCTCGCGTAATGGTGAAATAAATAGGTTAGATTGTTTACGAAGGTCAAACCCTAAATCAAGTGTCTGTAGAAATACATTCGTCTCTTCACCGTGCTTGCCACGATAGGTCTGTCTATAAAAGTTGCCAAATTCTATATCCAAATCAAAACTCGTATCCTCAAGCGTGGGAAAAGCAAGAAGTGAGAGAATAGGTTTGTCTGATTTTAGTTTTTCGGAGACAGAAACCAGTCCTTCGTTAATGGTCTCAAATACTGGAAGTCTACTAAACCGCATGCGTGAGAAGTTTAATGTAAATTGTGGTAATTTTTGAAGTGCAGTGTTACCTTCATCGGAAAAATCATGAATATGACGAACTTCAAGTCTACTGGTGAT
>VYFM01000224.1 GCA_009842375.1 Candidatus Poribacteria bacterium
CATCATAAAGTGATTGATATACGGTTTGGAAAGATTCAGATTAATAATGCGTGGCAGTTAAAGAAAATTGCGGATGCAAGGATGCAAATGTTATCGCAACCTCAAGTTTCTGATGCTACAATTAATGAGGATTTCGATTTGGAGGCACTCATGAATTTTCAGGATGATGGCAAGACGAATGCCCCTTCTTCTATATCCTCAGTAAGAAACTGATAAAGAATAGTTAGGATTATAGTAAACAGTAAAGGAATATGAATAACAAAAACCCTTATTTGAATATAGACCAACAGATGGTCGGTGATATATATACGAGTAGAGAAGTCATGGACAATCTTACTGTATTGTGCGATGATTTCGGTTCCCGTTTTGCAGGAACACCTGAAGAGTACAAGGCTGCAAAATTCATCTCTGATACATTTACACGATATGGACTCAAAAATGTCCGATTAGAGGAGTACCCTTATGCAGGTTGGACGCGAGGGACTGCAACTCTAACAATCACAGAACCGATTGAACGAACATTGCACTGCATTTCGTTACCCTATTGCCCTGCAGATGATGTTAATGGTGAACTTGTGTCTGTGGGACATGGCAGCCCTCCAGAATACAGTGAACTCGGTGATAATGCCCGTGGTAAACTCGTGATGGCAAAAAGTTCTTCGCCGATGGATCTTGGCAGATGGGTGCATCGTAAGGAGAAGTATGAGAGGGCAGTCTTGGGTGGTGCAAGTGCGTTCATTTTTGTCAGCGAACATCCTGGTGTTGGACCAGAAACTGGTAGTCTACAAAACAATAGACCTGCACCTATTCCCGGTATCTCTGTTTGTAAAGAGGATGGAGATTTTCTGACACGATGTCTTGACCGTTATGATAAAGTTAAAATGCGATTGCAAACGACAGACATCAACGAACCGCGCATCTCATGGAATGTAGTTGCTGACTTACCGGGGAGGGATTTACCCAATGAGATGATTGTTTTGGGGTGTCACTACGATGGACATGACATTTCACAGGGAGCACATGATCCTGCTTCAGGGATGGTGTCAGTGATAGAGGCAGCTCGCGTGCTTTCTACTTATGCAGCAGATATTCTAAAACGCACTGTCAGATTTATTGCTTTTGGTACAGAAGAAATTGGACTCACTGGTGCGTTTCGTTATGTGGAGGCACATGCGGAGGAATTAGATAACATTCAGCTTATGTTGAATATGGACGCAGCTGGCGGTAAGAGTCGTAAAGGAATGGTTTTGCATCATTGGGAAACTTTGGAACCGTTCTTTCAGACAGCACAGCAACAGATACATTCCGATATGCCTGTTGGACAAAAGGTGCATTCATATTCCGACCATTTTCCGTTTTTCCTTGAAGGTGTGCCATCATGCCACATGGGTGATCCTACATCTGCTCCATCTGGACGTGGATTTGGACATACTGCCTATGACACACTTGAAAAGGTAGAGTTAGATAACCTTCGTCGTGCCAGTTCAGTCGGTGCGAGGATTGCATTGCGATGTGCTAACGCGGATAGTTTTGCCGCAAAACGCAGGTCAAAAGCAGAGGTACAAAAAATTGTTGATACAGATCCCGGCTTAGAAGGGTATCGTATTTCATTGAAATTGAAAGGTTAAACGATATTAATGCAATATGAAATGTTAGGATAACGCAAGTTACTACCTATATAATTTAACCACACATAAACCTTATCTTAATGAAGATATATTATTTTTCCTATATGTTTTGTAGCGCAAACTGTTAGTTTGCGTATACTCAGACACAATCTAACAGATTGTGCTACATAGGTAGCAACTTGAAATAGGATAGCAAGATGGCAGACAAACCTTTTTTCGACTCAATAGGAATTTTGATTAAGAAGTTCATTGTATCTCATAGACGGATATCTATTTTAGTTCTGATCATTGGAGCGATTTTATCTCTTTACTGTTTTTCTCTGTTACCAGATGTACACGCTGAGCAGAACGTGCAACGTGCTGTTACACAATCAAGACGAACAGCGGTTGTAACAGCAGTTGAACGGGCAAGTCCAGCGGTTGTGAATATCAGTGCTATAAAGACTGTGCAAGAGTATTCATTGTTTGATGAAATCTACTTTTTTGGTGTTCCTCCATCCCTTCGTGAACGTTCCTTACGTGAGACAGGTTCAGGTGTGATTATCAGCAAAGAAGGTCATATCCTAACGAACCATCATATCATTGAACAGGCAGAGAAAATCAGGGTAACTATCGCTGATGGACGTGAATTTGATGCGGATATACTTGGATACGATTTTCTTTCGGATCTTGCCCTACTGAAAGTAGATGAAAAAGAGGATTTACCCAAAATTGAGTGGGGTAATTCAGACAATCTACTCATTGGTGAATGGGCATTGGCAATCGGGAATCCTTTTGGTCTATCTGTCGGTAATGCACAACCTACGGTAACCATTGGAATTGTTAGTGCGACAGAACGTTCTTTGGTGGTAGAAAACCGTTTTTATGAGGCACTGATTCAGACAGATGCGTCTGTTAACCCCGGCAACAGTGGTGGTGCCTTGGTAAATGTTCACGGTCAACTTATCGGTATTAACACCGTTATCCGTTCTACAAGCGGTGGGTCGCAAGGCGTTGGTTTTGCAATTCCTGCAAATAAAGCAAGAAAGGTTCTTGAAAGGATTATAGAACACGGATGTGTTGTCCCTCCATATCTTGGTGTGGAAATACAGTCTGTGACTCAGGAGATGGCGGAAAAACTATTTGGGAGAGAGGTATCTCAAACATCTACCTTCTCGCGCGGGGTTTTGGTATCAGAACTGGAAAGGCGGAGTCCTATTGGTGCTGCAGGTATCAAACGTGGTGACATTATTTCAACCATTTCAGGGCACCGTATAAAGGATGCAAATGATTTTAAGGCAGTTGTTCGTTTACTCCCGTTAAATCAACCGATTAAATGCGAATATATACGACGTGGAAAAATGAAAGAAACTACACTGAACCTAAATGTATTGGAATGGGAATATGCACCACGTCGTTGGGGTATGACACTCACACAACCCGATAAGGACAAAGCACAAAGATATAAGCATCGCGGTGTTGTCATTTCAGATATTGATAGAGACAGCGGATTATCAGGGACACTCAAGAAGGGTGATGTCATCTATCAAATAGATAAGATCTTTATCCCTACACTTGAAGTATTCAAAATTGTTGATGAAAAGCTTCATGCACCGATGAGAATTCGGCTTTTCTTTGAAAGAAATGGAGAGGAGAAATATACCTTTGTTGAGTTTGACAGAAACATTCGTAGGAGATAAGTGTTTTTTATGGTAATTGTGAAAGTACGGAATCTGGTATAATAGTTTATAGAATTAGTTATTCAAGACTTTTATTTCTTACTCATTTCATTATAGTAAGCAATGGAGATTACAAATGAAACTGCAGCTACCTACAATCATTATTGTCTGTCTGTCAATTGTCCTTATTCTTACGATCCATTTCTTGGGTGGGAAAGATACGCCAACCGTTTTAGAAAGCAATGAAGAGAGCATTGACTTTAGATCAATTCGGATGGACGCAGAAAACGCATATACCGCCCAGGAATACGGTCAGGCTATCCAATTGTATGAAGAAGCATTAGAGTTACGACCTGAGAACGCGGAGATTTGCAACGATCTTGGTGCTGTTCATTACGACCTTGGATTGAAAAATGCTGGTCCGGATTGGCCTTCATGGAAAGACACAAATGTAGATGGATCTGTCAAAGACGCTCTTGCGGAACTTGATGTTGCAATCCAAAATGTGGAGTCTGGTTATTTTCGTATTATTACAAGTTCTTCTGAAATAGCAAAAGCCTTAGAAGAAACTGCAAAGCAAAAAGGTGCTGCTGTATTTCCGTATTATGGAAATACAGATACAACGCTAAATATGTTGATTGGACCCACAAAAGACCATCTATTAGATGCCTATACATATTACTTTAGAGCAATAGAATTGAAATCTACTTATGCCGCTCCGTATCGCAATCTCGGTTCGTTTTATATGAAAATCGGAATAATGAATAAGGCGATAAACTATCTACAGGAGGCGT
>VYFM01000717.1 GCA_009842375.1 Candidatus Poribacteria bacterium
TAATATTACTAATCAACACAGAGGACTTAAAATTGAGATTGAACCTGAACGCGTATATCCAAAAAAGAAGTTGGCATCACAGGTCATAGGATACTTGAATGATTTAAATCATGGTGAAGGAATAGAGTACCAATATAACACTTTCCTTCAGAGGGTACATTCCCCCCAACCACAGGGAAATACTGGGTTACAATCTGTCTCTCTACAAAATACTTCATCCACCGCATTACTTGGAAACAGTGGCTGTAATGTAGTTCTTACCATTGATGAAATCATTCAAGACATAGCAGAAAAAGAACTTGAACAAGCATGTAAGGACTGGAACGCTCCTAAAGGAACGGCAATTGTACTTGCAGTAGAAACATCAGAGATATTAGCGATGGCGAGTTGTCCAAGTTATGATATAAATGACCAGACACGTGCCAATGAGGAAGCGAAACGAAATCTTGGAATTTGGTATCTTTTTGAACCGGGTTCAATATTCAAGGTTGTTGCATCCTCTGCTGTATTGAATGAAGGCATCATGTCACCTGTATCAACAGTCTTCTGTGAATATGGTCGTTACCGACTTTCAAATAGGCGTGTTATTAAAGATGTTTCAGCAAAAGGAGATTTGAGCCTTACAGAGGTAATCCAGAAATCAAGTAACATTGGCATGATTAAGATAGTTGAAAGGTTGGGACCTAATTTATTCCAAAAATATGTTGATAGGTTTGGATTTGGAGAAAAAACAGGGATTGATTTACCTTATGAACAAATAGGAAGCTTATATGCACTAAGAAAATGGGATACAAACTCACTTGGTTCTGTTCCGTTCGGTCAGGGTATCTCAGTTACACCGTTGCAGATGGTCAATGCTTTAGCAGCAATTGCCAATGGCGGTACATTGCACAGACCATATATTACAAAAGAAATTCGCGATGACCGTGGTAATCTTGTCAAAAAGAATCGTCCTGAACAAATCCGTCAAGTTATACATCCTGCAACTGCCAGAAAGATGACTGATATTCTTGTTGGTGTAGTTGAGAAGGGGAGCGGAATGAGAGCAAGAATTGATGGTGTTAGTATTGCTGGTAAAACCGGAACTGCGCAGAAAGCAGAAAAAGGTAAAGGCTATGCTGCGGGTAAAGAAGTAATGTCCTTTATGGGATTTCTTCCCGCGGATAACCCGAAAATTGCAATTATCGTAACCATTGATGAACCCAAGGGAGCAAGATTTAGTGGTTTAGTTGCTGCTCCCGTCTTTAAACGGATTGCACAGCAAACACTTGAATATAGCGACAGAATAGGTTTATTTGACTCCATTCCAAGAAGAAGAAACAATAACAACAGACAATATGTAGAAGGAAATCGAAGTGATACAACATCTGGTTCTTACACCAGCAAACCTAAAAGAAGCACCTCATCTGGAAACACACAAAACCCTTCTATCCCTGAAAACACTCTTGTGAAAAATGGAGTGGGTTTATGAACCTCCAACAACTTCTGGACAGAATAGAAGTTAACGAAATCACAGGAGACCGGAATCCGGAAATTGCGGGTGTTGTGAGTGACCATCGACAAGTCAAGCCAGGATATGTATTTGTTTGTTATCAAGGACTAAATGTAGATGGACACTCGTTCATTTCCGGGGCGATTAAAAACGGCGCACGCGTAGTTATTTCAGAAAAACAAACTCCAAACCTACCTAACGATGTAACTGGTGTTGTTACCTCCAATGGACGAAGAGCACAAGCCCTTTGTGCTGCAAATTGGTTTGGCAATCCAGCAGAACGTCTAAAGTTAACCGGTATCACTGGTACTAACGGCAAAACATCAACAGCACATTTAACATACGGTATTCTTAGTACGGATGGGTATAAGACTGCTGTACTAGGGACAGTTGGACATTCGTTTGATTCAGCATCAAACGGTAAGGAACCATCAAAAATAGAGATTCCAGCACTTCTTACAACACCAGATGCGTTTCAACTTCATGCGATGTTAAAACAGATTGCAGATGCAGGTGTCGATCATGTTGTTATGGAAACCTCTTCACAAGGACTTGCTCAGCACCGATTAACTGGACTTACGTTTGATACAGCTGTCTTTACCAACCTTACGCAAGACCATCTCGATTACCATGGATCGATGGATAATTACCTTACTGCGAAAATGATGTTATTTGAACAGTTGAGTCCTACAGGTGTTGCAATTTTGAATGCTGATTCTACCGCGACACCTCGTATTATACAACATATTCAAAATAGGAAAATACTTACATACGGTCTTGAGAAAGCAGCTGATTTAGAAGCACGAGATGTAGATAGTTCTTTACATCAGTTAGCGTTTACTGCAGTTTTAAATAAGAACGACGTGTTTAGTTCTTCAGATATTTTGTGGAATGAGATACAGCCTACCATCGGGTTACTTGGAGAATATAATATTTACAATGCCCTTGCTGCTATTAGCGTAGGACTTCGTTATAATTGTAGTGCTACATCAATTCGTAATGGTCTCTCATCAACTGTTGTTCCTGGACGTTTTGAACGGATCATGACAAATGGCAAACCTGTTGAAGACTTTGCGGTTATTGTAGACTATGCACACACTCCTGATGGGTTAAAGAATGTGTTAACAGCTGCCCGTGGTATCACAGAGGGTAGGTTAATCTCTGTATTTGGTTGTGGTGGTGATCGTGATAGTGGGAAACGTCCTAAAATGGGTGCAATTTCCACGCAAATTGCCGATATGAGCGTGATTACCTCTGACAATCCGAGAACTGAGAATCCTGATGAAATTATCTTAGATATTGTGTCAAAATTACCACATGATGCAGCATTTTCATGTATTTCAGAAAGACGTGAAGCAATTCGTCATGCAATTTTGAATGCAAAACCTGGTGATGTGGTGGTAATTGCTGGTAAGGGTCATGAAGATTATCAAGAAATTAATGGAAGACGTTTTCCATTTGATGACCGTGCAGTTGCAGCTGAAATACTACAAAATTTACCAAAGCAGTCTAAACATGAAATTGTTACATAGGTAGGGTATGTACGCTGTATCAAGACAACTGATAATAGGTATATTGAATAGGCATTGATGATGGGGCGAGTAAAGTTCATAGAAATAGATCAACTCAAGATTGCATATAATGTTGTAGGAACCGGTAAACCTGTTGTTCTCCTCCACGGTTGGGGTTGCGAAGCTAATATATTTAAATCCGTATTGGATACGTTATCAAGTACTCACCAAGTATTTGCCCTTGATCTGCCTGGATTTGGTCTGAGCGAGAATCCACCCACAGCTTGGGATGCTTCAGACTATGCCAAATTGATCTCCTTATTCTTAGATAAGCTCAATATCAGTAAAGTAAATCTCATAGGACACTCTTATGGAGGAAGAATATCAATTGTGTTGGCAACAGAGGAAGTGGAAAAGGTCAATAAACTAATCTTGGTAGATAGTGCAGGAATTATACCCCGACGAAACACAAATTACTATATACGAATATGTATGGCAAAAATTGGTCGTCTGATGCGACATTGCGGTACCCTTGGAAATAGAATTGCTGACAGAATAGTACATCAGGTAGGCTCAAAGGATTATCAGGAAGCAGGAGCAATGAGAGCAACACTTGTTAAATCGGTGAATCAAAATTTGAGACCACTTTTACCAAAGATACAAGCACCGACCTTGTTAATCTGGGGAGAAAATGATACTGATACACCTGTATCTGATGGAAAAATAATGGAGGAGGAGATTCCACAGGCAGAATTAGTGGTTCTTGATAATGCTGGACATTATTCATTTCTTGACCAATTCCATCAATTTTGTCAGATTGTGTCAAAATTTTTAGAATGAACAGCCGATAATGATGGCAAGTTTTGCCATATAGATTATTTGCAGAAAGATGTAATAATAGATAATTTAGTTGCTCATCCAAAATTACGCTTTAATGCGCAGTGAATGTGTCTGATGAATTTGCTTGGTAGTAGACATTTCATTGCGTATTTTGTTATCTTCACTAAAAGACATAAGTTATAGTGGAAACCATAATTACTTGCACACAATTGTAGCGTAACCTGTTAGGTTG
>VYFM01000525.1 GCA_009842375.1 Candidatus Poribacteria bacterium
GTAACAGTAATGTCATCTCTTTACAAACAAAATCAAGTTCTATTCATTAGTTGGTTCTCTATGATATTGGTCGTTTCGGCGATAGCAGTTGCAACTTTATTTAGGTTTTTACTGCCCCCTTGTGCTAATTCTGGACGACCACCACCGCGTCCTTCCGCAACCTGCGTTATCTTTTGAATGAGTTTTCCTGCATTCAAACCCCGTGTACTTACAAGATCTGTTGTAACCCCAACAATAAATGCAGCGTCATCACCTATAATCGAAGCAAGAGCAACAACACCCGAATCAAGACGGGTTTTGAGCACATCGACCATCTGTCGTAGACCGTCTCTATCGGTATTCTCTACAAGTTTTGCAACAACCTTTACACCATCAACGACTGATGTATCATCTACTAATACATCAATATTGGATAATGCGTTTTGACTTTTCAATTGCCGAACTTGTTGTTCCAATTCTCGTTGTTCCTGCAGCAGCAATTCAATCCTATCTTGTAAACCTACTTTCGGAGTTTTAAGTAAATTTGCTACACCAGTAAGTAGTGCTTCATCATCCTGAATTGTCTTGACAGCAGAACTACCTGTCAAGGCTTCAACACGACGTACTCCTGCTGCAATACTACTTTCACTCATCAACTTCACGTAACCTAATTCACCAGTAGCATCAACATGTGTACCGCCGCACAACTCTATACTATATTCACCGGTTTGTACCACACGGACTATATCACCATACTTATCTCCAAAAAATGCTAATGCTCCTCTTTCTTTTGCCTGTTCCAACGGCATTTCGGCAATTTCGATCATGTCATTGTTACGTATCTTTTTATTAATATATGTCTCAATGTCCCGCAACTGATCAGATGAGACTGCCTCAAAATGATTAAAATCGAACCTTAATCGTCCATCTTCAACAAGTGAACCAGCTTGAGAAACATGTTGTCCAAGTATAGTCCGTAATCCACTGTGTAATATGTGTGTAGCAGTATGACTAACAGCAATAGCATTACGTCGTTCACTATCTATTCGTGCTATTACCTTTGTAAAAGGAGTTATCTCTCCTTCGATTACTTTACATCTATGCACTAACAGGTCCGGTGAAGGTTTTATTGTATCTTTCACTACAAGTTTCGCATCTGCACTTTCAAGGGCACCTATATCTCCAACTTGGCCACCTGCTTCACCATAAAATGGTGTTCTATTAAGTAAAACAGATACTTCTTCATCCACTTTTGCCATAGCAACCGATTCTTGTTCAGAAATCAATGCTACAATTTCTGCATCAGCAGTATGTTCTGTATATCCAATAAATTCTGTTTTACCAGTTTCTTTTAAGACATTAGCGTAAAGCGCGATTTCATCATCTTCAGCACCACTTCCAGTTGCTTGCCACGCAGCACGTCCACGTGCTCTCTGTTTAGCCATGTTGTCTTCAAATCCGGTTTCATCAACAGAGAATCCGCGTTCTCGTGTAAGTAGTTGGGTCAAGTCAAGTGGAAATCCGAATGTATCGTATAACTCAAACGCTCTTTTGCCATCAAGTTCGGTTTCACCTTCTGATTGGAGTGTATCAATTGACTGTTCAAGTATATCTAACCCACGAGCAAGTGTCTGATGAAAACGATTCTCTTCTGCTTGTATTGTACGAGTGATAAATTCTTTACGAGGTAAGACATCTGGGAAAACATTACCGAGCAAGTCAATGACTTTATCAACAAGTTGGTAAATGAACGGTTCATTCATGTCCAATTTTTTACCATATAGAACCGCGCGACGTAATATTCGACGGATAACATACCCACGTCCATCATTAGATGGCATTACACCATCACCAATTGTAAAGGTTAAGCAACGAATATGGTCAGCAATAACCCTATGTGGAAGACCACTGTCATCATGTGAATACGGTGTATCAGTGATTTCAGATATTGTATCAAGTAACGGAGTAAAAAGGTCTGTCTTGTAGTTTGAATTTACGTCTTGCAATATTGATGTAATTCTTTCAAATCCCATGCCAGTGTCAACGTGTGTCGCTGGTAAGGGTTCAAGAGTCCCACTTTGATCACGATTATATTGAATAAACACGAGATTCCAAAATTCAAGGAAACGATCACTTGTATTAGGTCCTGCATCAGGATCGTTTGCAGTTTCTGGGTATGATTCTACCCCCATGTCTATGAATAGTTCGCTACACGGACCACAGGGACCGGTCTCACCCATTTCCCAGAAATTGTCCTTTTCACATCGACGAATGCGGGAAAGTGGAAGGTCTGTCTCTTGAAGCCAAAGTTTTTCAGCTTCATCATCTTCAACGTAAACCGTTGCCCAGAGCAGTTCTTGAGGTATTTTCCATATCTCCGTAACTAATTCCCACGCAAATGCAATCGCTTCCTGTTTATAATAATCACCGAATGACCAATTCCCAAGCATCTCAAAGAAGGTGTGGTGGCTTGGAGAATGTCCTACCTCTTCAAGATCATTATGTTTTCCACTAACGCGAAGACACTTTTGAGTATCTACTGCCCTTGTATATTCTCGTTGACCAATACCCAAAAAGACATCCTTGAATTGGTTCATACCTGCATTAGTAAATAGGAGTGTGGGGTCATCTGCAGGAATCAAAGAGGCACTTGGTACAACTGTATGTCCTCTTTTGTGGAAGTATTCTAAATAACTTGCTCTGATTTCATCTGATGTCATAATTTGACTTATCTCCTGAACCTAATTATAACGTGAGTTTGATAATTAAAACTGGTAGATAGAGAACGCCTTTGTTATTATGAAGTATTCCAAATACTTACAAAGGAGTTCTCTGATGGATATCATAACACTTTTCTGTGAAATTGACGACTTTATTCTTGCGTATGAACAGTATCAAGCACAATACCAGTTGCCGAAAATACTCGGAACAGGCAATACGCGCGGCAGACCCAGAAGCCTGCATCCGAGCGAGGTCATGACGATACTTGTGCATTTTCATCATAAAAAACATAAAAACTTTAAGACCTATTATCAAGATTATGTCTGCTGCCAGTTGCGTTGGGCGTTTCCAAGCCTTGTTAGTTATAGTCGTTTTGTGCAGCTCTCACAAGAGGTCTTGATGCCACTGTCTATTTTTCTGAACATCCGTTTCGGTGAGTGTAGTGGAATTTCCTTTATAGATTCAACCCCGCTCTCGGTCTGCCACAATCGTCGGATTTCTACGCATCGCGTCTTCGCTGATTGTGCGGGGCATTCTAAAACCTCTATCGGATGGTTCTATGGTTTCAAATTACATCTCGTCATCAACGACCAAGGTGAACTTTTGTCCGCTCTGGTGACAGCAGGAAACGTAGATGACAGGAAACCCGTGCCACAGTTGTGTCAAGGGCTCTTTGGCAAAGTTTTTGCCGATAAAGGATACATCAATAAAGACCTACGGGAGATACTTCAAGAAGATGGCGTGGCACTCATCTATAAGGTGCGTAAAAATATGAAACCTGAACCTTTGTCTGATGTTGATGCAGCACTACTCAAAAAACGAATGCTTATTGAGTCGGTATATAAAGAACTCAAAAGTCAGACGGAGATACAACACACACGCCATAGAAGTTGTGCTAATTTTCAAGTGAACACAGTTGTTGCCTTGATCGCTTATACTTGCCTGAAGAACAAACCTTCACTCAAACATAAAAAACTACAGGTAAAAGACTGTCAGGTGCAAAGGATATGTAACTTCTAAGAATATTTATCAAACTCACGTTATAATACCATTTTTAAATGATTGAGTATCATTATCTTGTAGGTCGGAGTGAGGGTAGCGATCTCCGACCTGGAAACCCAATGAAATTTTATACCGCTTCTAACAAATACTGTATAGCGGGATCGTGTACCCGCATTTACTTTATCACTCCCACGGTTAAATGGAATTGTAATACTCATGATCATTAAGCATTTGCTAACGCATCTTTAAGTTCCTCTATTGCATTAGTCGCTTCTTCAATCTCTTTTTGGAGAATATTTGTTATAGTGGCATGGTTAAGCGGGTTAAGGATAATACTCCGATACAACTCTATCTGCCTAATGAGTGTCTGAT
>VYFM01000088.1 GCA_009842375.1 Candidatus Poribacteria bacterium
CGGATGAACGCCAAATCAAGAAATCAACGGTATGAACGCCATTAAGGCGTTCCCCCAAATCAACGCCGAATGCGCGTTTGGCATTCGGCGGGTATGAATGCCCTTTTGGCATTCCTGCGATTCGGTCAGAAAAAGTAGTAAACTTCTCATAAGAAACACCTTAGCACAACCTTTTACCAAAAACTTTACACACCCCTTAAATCACCTGTTTCACATAGACATAATACGCTCCAAGCGATAACTCTCCAGATTCATCAGAGAACTCAGTATGCATGCGAGTCTGTCCTGCTTTTAGGTTGAAGGTAAAGGTGACACCTAATGCATCAGGTTTGATTGCCTGTGTTTGTGTCTGATCACCAATGCGAATTTGTGCTGTTTTTAGATCTAATGCCTTTCCACCGTTGTAAAGGTCAATTTTCTCACCGGGGATACCTTCTGTGATTGCTCTGTTTTCTGCGCGGGGCCAGCGACGCAATTCAAAACTATATTCACCATCTTCCGGTATCTCAATTGCCCAATATCCATTACATTCCATCCCGTTCCGAATTGATCCTTGATTCCAAGCGTTTCCACTACCGTGCCAATCATGTGTTGTTATACATGCAAGTTGTTCGTTTTGCGTGCCAACTACGATTGGACAATCTTCATCAAACCGTTCCGATACTAACGTCCACCATGCTTCATAATGATCGCGAAGTTCAGCGACGACATCGGGATTTTCAGCAGCTATGTCATTACGTTGTTCTGGATCTTCTTGTATGTCGTAAAGTTCTGTACCGTTGATAAGCCGCCATCTTTGTGACATTGTAGCACTCTGCCGCCATTTAATCGGATTTTCAACACGTTGGGAATCGGTGACTACTACACGATCTTCCCATTCTACCAACTTATCCTGCAATAAGGGAGCAATACTTTTGCCGTGAAAACGGGATGGATCGGATATCTCTAAATCACATAGGTCTATTAATGTAGGAAGTAAATCGATGTTAGCAGTAAGTTCATCTACCTCTTTCTTTTGTGAAAAACCGCCATTAGGCCAATGCATAAAGAGGGGAACTCGATGTCCACCTTCATAGGGAGATCCTTTTTTGCCACGCATCCCAGCATTGTAACCAGATTTGACATATTGTTGTCCATCTAAATCGCATCCATTCGCAGTACCATTGTCGGTCATGAAAACGAGTATAGTGTTTTCCTCAAGTCCGAGTACTTTAAGGTGATGTCGTAGTCGTGCCATGTTGTCGTCTATATTGGTAATCATACCGTAGAAACAGGCACGCGATTCTGGTTCCCCTTTTCTGCGATATACCTCACTATAGGCATCGGGAACGCGGAAAGGACCGTGCGGTGCATTCGTGGGGATGTAACATAAAAATGGACGATCTTTGTTTCGTTCAATAAATTTCATTCCCTCTTGAAACCAGATATCGGTGCAGTACCCATCAAATGGTTGTTCGGAACCGTTGCTGAAGTAGGTGTCGTCAAAATAGTCATTACCCCAATAATCTGGTGTTTGACTGATACCTCCACCACCGTGGTAGAGTGCTTCTTCAAAACCGCGGTCGTGTGGACGGAATGGATAGTTATCTCCAAGATGCCATTTGCCAAACATGCCAGTATTATAGCCGTTGCGTCTGAAGATATCTGCCATCGTGACCTCATCACTTCGAAGAAGTGACCTACCCCCAATAGTATGCCACACTCCAGTTGAGTTGCAATATCTACCGGTCATGATGCCTGCGCGTGTCGGTGAACATGTAGGACCGACATGTAGATTCCTTAGTTGTACGCTTTCTCCTGCGAGTGCATCTAAATTTGGGGTATTGATGACTGGGTTTCCTGTACACCCTAAATCACCATAACCTTGGTCATCGGTGATAACAAAAACAACATTAGGTTGTGTCACAATAATATCTCCTTTATTTTCAAATTACCTCATGGTAAAGCAAAAATATACACTATTCCAACGCCTTTTTAATTCTATCTAATCCACGATTTATCTCTGTTAAAGAGGTAGCAAAGGAGAGTCGTAAATTGTTGTCCGCACCGAATCCGTTCCCCGGAACAACACCGACTCCTGCATAACTAAGCAAATAATCGGTTATGTCCATTGACCCTTCAATCTTTTTTCCATCAAGAGTTTTTCCGTAGTGAGCAGAAAAGTCGGGGAAAATGTAGAACGCACCTTGCGGTTTGACATAACTTACACCATCAATTTCATCAAATCGTTGACAGATAACATCGCGACGTTCCTCAAATGCTTTCCGCATCTCAACAACGGCATCTTGCGGTTCGTTGAGTGCTGCGACGGCAGCTTTCTGTGCAATTGAGGTCGGATTTGAGGTGCTATGAGATTGGATACGGGACATCGCTGAAATCACGTCTTCGGGACCTGCTGTATACCCGATACGCCATCCTGTCATAGAGTAGGCTTTGGATACACCGTTTACAACAAAAGTAATTGCTTTTGTTTCTTCATTGAATGATGCTGGACTCTGATGTGTAGCACCGTCGTAAAGCAGTGCCTCATAGATTTCATCTGAGATGAGATACACCTGATTTTTGACTGCCAATTCAGCAATCTGCTTGAGTGTTTCCACATCATAAGTGGTACCAGTTGGATTGCTTGGACTGTTAATCAGAATAGCCTTTGTTTTCGGTGTTATCGCTGCTTCCACCTGATCGGGTTGCATGCAGAAATTTTGCTCTGCTGTGGTCTCAATCACGCGTGGGACTGCTCCTGCTAACTTAATCTGTTGTGGGTAACTGACCCAATACGGCGCAGCGAATATAACCTCGTCTCCTGGGTCGCAGATTGCTTGCATGATATTGTATAAGGTGTGTTTTGCCCCGCAGGAAACGATGACTTGGGATGTTGTATAATCCAGTCCGTTGTCATTCTTGAATTTGTCCACGATTGCTTCCCTAAGTTCAGGGATACCTGGGACAGGTGTGTATTTAGTGAACCCTGCATCAAGTGCATCTATTGCAGCGGCTTTGATATAGTCGGGTGTGTCAAAATCCGGTTCACCTGCACCGAATTTGACGACATCTACGCCATCAGCGATCATTGCGTTGATTTTTGCTGTGATGGCTAAGGTTGATGATGGTGTTACGTTTTGACTTCGTTGTGATAGTGAAATCATTAATTCTCCTTATCTTCTATGATGTAAGACGATTAAGTGCAATAACTAAATTTATTTCATAATGTCTTAGCAAGTTGTTTCAGTAAATCCTTCTGTTTGCGCGTCAGTGACTTTGGAATTTCAACAGTGATGCGAACCCGTAAATCCCCATTTCGTCCAGAGGGGTCTACTATCCCTTGACCGCGTATACGCAGTTGCTGTCCGGGTTGTGCACCTGATGGTATTTTTAGGTCTACGTTGCCTGTAAGTGTTTGTACCCGAGTTGTCCCACCTAATGCTGCTGTCGTCATTGGAACTTTCACTTCAGTTACCAGATCAAGTCCATCTCTTGATATAGATGGGTGTGGTTGAACGGATATTTTCACCAACAGGTCTCCTGCTGTACCTGCACCGATAGCTTCTCCCTGTCCGCGGACACGTAATGATTGACCGTCTTTAATACCGGGTGGAATCTTAAGGGTAATACTTTTTCCTTGAACACTGATCTCTTTCTGTGTACCAAGTACCGCATCAGCGAAAGGAATAGTAAGGTTGATACGATGATCGCGACCGCGGTAACTACGAGTAGTTCGGTGGTGCGTGCCAAAAACATCGCCAAAAGCGTCTCCAAATCCCCCGTAAGCCGCACGTCCAAAAATATCATTTAAATTAAGGTTCGCGAAGATGTCTTCCATATTGGTGTATCCCTCAAACCCCATACCTTGAACACCAGCATGTCCACGAACATCATAGACTTTTCGCTTTTCAGGATCGGATAACACCGAATAAGCGTTGGATGCCTCTTTGAATTTTTCCTCAGCGACTTTGTCGCCAGGATTTTTGTCAGGGTGGTATTTAACTGCCAATTTACGATAGGCTTTTTTTATTTCATCTGGAGTGGCGTTTCGTTTAACACCGAGAATTTCATAATAGTCTCTCATATTTTCCC
>VYFM01000644.1 GCA_009842375.1 Candidatus Poribacteria bacterium
ATATAGGAATTATATTACCATTAGAAATAATTAATAGTATGAAAATAACTAAATAGATTTTACTGTATTTTCTCATTTACATTGTTCTCAATTGAGTTTGATACAATCAAACCAACGGTTTGTTCGCTTACCTTTGCGACTGAATAATCCTGGTCTTCGTTCAACAGGATTACCAAAATCTCCGTATTTTTGTGCTAAGACATTCCAATCAGGGGGAAACCATGTTCGTAAGGTTTTACAGTGTACTTCAAGACTTTCACCTTGCCATCCTCCAATTTTGTAATACATCGGACAAATCCACCTTTCTTTTCCTCGAGAATACTGTCTCCATCCCATTACAGAGGCGTGTGCCCGTATGATATTTCCATCCCGCCAGTGTCGTTCAATTCCACTCCAAGGGTAACCTGTTGTTCCTCCTCTCCCCGTGTGAATTTCACTCCATCCAAGGTCATCGCTTAAAGTTATGTAAAAGAAGTTTGTTCCCCAAGGTGTATCGTCGTTAGCAAATTTCCATACTTGTCTTCGGTACCAATGTAATGCCCCATTAATCTTTGATTTTGATACAACTGCATTTTCAATTGTCTCAATAATATCAAAGTAGCCTCTATTATTATACGGGTTATGAACACCCTTACATAATGTTAAAGAGTTAATTTCTGGACCGAACCACCTTCCATTTTTTCCGGGAGTTCTATAATATGCCCCTGAATCAGCAGGTTCAGCCCGTTCACTTGGATTCAATTTAGCTTTCGCGTAAGTACTCCATAATGCAATACCTAACACCGTAATTAATAAGAATGCGTCAAAAACAAGATCTAAATTTTTTCGTAACATTATGAATTTTCAGTTATTCCTGTTTCAGATGTCCCCAGATAGTCGTTACTTTCCGTTTAGGTGAGACAGGAAGTCCTGTAATTGTTATCTTTTCCGCCCATGCCCTGCCATTACTTGCCATATTAGTAACATACCCAATCAACACAAAACCGATAACATCCAACTGGGTTATGTTTGTATCCATAAAGTCCAAGCGGGATTCACCATCGCCAAAGAATTGGAACCTTCCGTCATCAAAGTGCAACAACATTTGGTTTAAAGCATCTGTATGCCAGCGTTTACCAGGACCGAGAAATATTTTACCATTACGAGATGCTTGCATATCGTTTGTAAAGAATAGATAATAACCAGTTTCCTCAACTTCACCATCATCATTTAAGAAATGTTTTCCAAGTGCAATTCCGAATCGGGCATCTGTTCCACCGATATTTTCAATGTTAATCGTTATGTTGTTATAGGGTCCAGGGATTGCTATGAATTGATATATTTGAAATATAGTTTGCCACTGTTTGTTTGTCTTAATTTCTGTTCTTAAGTAACCTTGTTCAATACTCCAAACAGAATCGTCACCTTGTTGATACCAACTATCTTCTAATGCATGATCAAAGTCATCGTGCCATGTAACAGCACCTACTATTCCATGTAAAACCAATAATGTTAAAATCGTGATGAGTAATATCAAAAAGGCTTTCATAGTTATTTCGTTTTCAATAAACAGCACAAAAAGGTTTTCGTTACTTTACATAAGATGTGCCATCCGACTTACCAAGATAGATTTGATGTATATCACCTGTGCAGAATGGAATTATCACCTGCTTTTGAATATACTCGCGCATATATTTTTGTGTATTCTTATCAAAGACAGATTTGACAGCACGAATATGCAAATTATAACCTGTCTGTGTTATATTTGAAAATACAAATTTACCTTCCTGATCCGTTTCAGTTTCAAAACGATCTAATGTCAATGACATATCGTATTGACTCAATTCCCATGGATACCAAGAGCGCGACACCATAGCATTCTGAGCAGGTTCTCCAGTATCTGACCAAAGCACTTGACCATATAACGTTACCGTCGGTTCGTCTGCAACAATTAATACTTCTTCCACATACGCTGTTGCTTTCACATCTATTGCAGTTGCTGCGATTCCATCCCCCACGAGAAAGAGTTTATATTCTTCCTCAAATAGACCGTTCAGCACAAATGTCGTTTCTGCTACAGGAAACCGCCTTGATACAAGTGGTTTATTCAAGGATAAAGGGTTCAACGTCGTTTCCAATCCGGTATTTATGGGAAACACCTTCACTTCATAGAATCCATCGGACGCAAGATCATGAGGAAGTACTACCCGTCCCCTAATGGCAAATCCTTTTTTAAGGGAAATCTGCAAAGGTTTATTTCCAATCTCTACTTTCGGATATACACTTGTTAGATAACCTGTTTTTGTTACTTCAAGGGTTAGCAAATGTGGTTCTGTTTCCAATAGTTGCATTTGGAATAAACCTTTGTTATTGGTTTGAGTTTGAGAAAGGATTGTCCCGTGACCGTAAGGATTTTCTCTACGTCGTGCAGCGTATATATTTGCATCTGCAATGGGTCGGTTCTGCGTATCAATAACCTCACCGTTTAATATTTTCAATTTCGGTAAACGGATTTTAATCGGTTTTTTCTTTTGTGGGTTGACCGTATCCAAGAATGCTATGATAACACCATTTTGGTGTATTGTCAAACTGTAATCAATGGGATGGAGTTCGGAAAATATGAAATTACCTTCAGCGTCGGTTTGCACAGTGTGTTCAGGTTGTGCTGCAGCACGGAAG
The DNA here is from genome assembly GCA_009842375.1 of Candidatus Poribacteria bacterium. Lineage (GTDB taxonomy): Bacteria > Poribacteria > WGA-4E > WGA-4E > WGA-3G > MSPOR6. The sequence continues at coordinate 2,659 of VYFM01000644.1, forward strand.
AACTCACTTGGTTTGTTGTGCATCTTTAAATGCACTTTGAGCCCATTAACTGCATAACCTGATTTTGATTTAGAAACCCGTCCTTGTAATGACAGAAAAGGGTTCAGTACAAGTTTTCCTAAAGCATACACATTTTTGCCAGGAGACATTTCCCATCGCCACATGTGCGTTTGATACTGTGGATGCGATGCTATTAACGTGAAGGCGTAATATGTATCAGAATCGTTGGGTATTGTTAGATGGAATTCACCATTTATGTTTGTCTCTGTTGGATTAGTATATTTACTGTCAGGATAAACTGTATTCTTAATCTCAGATGTCACGTTAACGGTGACTCCAGATATAGGAGATCCTTTTTCAGCATCAACGATAACACCGGAGAGAGTTGCCCCTGGCTTCAGTAACACTTCTACACCACAGACATGACTTCCCGGTAAAACCATTACCACTGGGGAATCGACCATATCAAATACATAACCATCAAAAACATCATTTATTGCATAGCGTCCCGATAACAGGTTTTTCACCTCAAAATATCCGTTAGATACCTCGCTTTGGTAAGTTTTTTCTATTTGCTCCCCATCAGGGGTAAGTAAACCAATTTGTATTTTACCTGTAATCGACAAAGGAAGTTTATTGACAGAATCCAGTAAGAATCCAGAAATAACACCATTTCCTTCAATTATAAAATCTGCTGTCACTTCGTTGTTTTCAGTAACAGAAACTTCACGTTGAGCGAGTAATGTACTGAAGTGTCTGACTTCTAAATCATAAGTTCCAATAGGAAGGTTTGTAAGAGTATACTGACCACCAGAATTCGTCTTTACTGCGTAAGTTACTTTGTCCATCTGTGATACTGCTGAGATAGTATATTCAGGGAGTGGATTGTTCTGTTCATCTGTGACCTGACCTTGAATTGTAGTGGATACCGATTGTGGATGGCAGATGCCAATTGGTACGAAGATACAAAGTAAGAACAGAAAGACATAAATAGGGTTAGTGTTGTACATACAGTTTTCGATTTCTTATTACAGTCCATCTCATAAATCGTTTTCCTGATCTTTTGCGGAAAATCATGTCTTCATCGTAGGGGCGAGGTTGCCCTCGTCCAAAAAGAAAGTCCGCTTCTAATCGGGCGGGGAGACCCCGCCCCTACCATAATGTAAGAAGCGTTGTGAAAATGCGGGCGAGGCGACCTCGCCCCTACGGAATGTCCGAGACGCAATGAAAAGCGCAACTACAAACGCATCTCCTCCTTAAATTGAAGTTTATGATGCTGTTAGGAAACTGCATCTACCAAGTTTGAGTCCGAATTACCTCATGAATTGTGACTTTTTGTTACGTCACAATGACGTGATGAATCCAGTCAGGACAAGGAATGTGACGCG
>VYFM01000358.1 GCA_009842375.1 Candidatus Poribacteria bacterium
CATTTCATTGGGTTTCCCATGTCGGACTTCGCTTTGCTCACTCCGACCTACAAGATAAAGATCCTTAATCATTTAGAAATGATTCTATTTAGACTTCATGTATTTTGGCTTCTCGTGTATCCAAATCCACAACAGCGATTGTTGCTGTACCCGTTGTCCATCCACCTGTTTCACCTGGATTGAGCAATAGAGACTGCTCTTTTTGAATGTCTATCTTGTGGGTGTGTCCATAGACGACAATATCGAACTCTCCACTCTTTGCAATTGGAATAGCAAGTTCAGGATAGTGCATGACTGCAATGGTTGTGTCTCCGAGTGATGTGCTTGCGAGGTTGGGATGCACCTCTCCTATTTGCTCAAACTTCTTGGCAAGGACAACCCGTTCACCGTCATTATTTCCAAAAACACCGACGACACGGCAGTTCAAATCTACTAACGGGTCAAGTGTGAACGGAGCGATAAAATCACCTGCATGGACTACTAAATCAACTCCAATATCGTTGAATACCTCTACAGCCCGTATTATGTTCGGAACGTTGTCATGGCTGTCTGACATTACACCAAGTTTCATTTCAATTTCCTTCCTTTTCATTCGGTAATAAATACGGGTAACCTGTGAATGACATTGCCGAGATAGCCTTTAGGATTCCACGGTTGGATGAAAGGTTGGGTGTTACCTTCATCGTCATAGGCGCGTGCCCATATTTCGTAATAGCCCTTGTTTGTTAGGTTCAATTCGGTTTCCCAATGATACCAAGCATATCTATTTGATGGTAAAATCAACTGGGTTTCTTGCCAATGAACACCGAAATTTGTTGAGACAAGAACCTTTTCAATATGATTTTCTCCTGCCCAAGCATGTCCTCTTATGTTGATAGGTGTACCCGTGTTGAATTCCATGTGTGACTGTGGTTGTGTAATTAGAGATTTAACCCGCCATGCTGTTGCAATTTGCATATCCTCTATCGGTGGTTTATTTCCCGGTTCTATCGGATATTTAGGAATACGGTAGGAATAACCAATCATTTTCTCTGAGTCGTGAACTTGATCTCTTACCCAGATGCGGTTGATCCACTTTTGCATAGCACTACCAATCCAGCCGGGAACGATCAACCTTGCGGGAAACCCATGTGCAGCTGGTAGCACTTCTCCATTCATCTCTAATGCGATAAGTGTGTTTTCATCCATTGCCTTTTCAATTGGAATACCTCGCGAAAATGGTTCACTGCCGTCATTGGGAATATCTTCACCGTAGTTTCCAGTATAGACAGCACTCGGTTTTAAACCTGCTTCTTGTAGCACATCACGTAATCGCACACCAGTCCATTCACTACAAGCGATAGCCCCGCGTTGCCAAGGTGTTCCACTAACCTCTGGATCGAACAGACTTCTTCCATTCCCTGCACATTCCAGGACCACTTCCATAGTGACTTGTGGGAACTGCTGTAGGTCCTCCATAGATAGAGCCAGTTCTTTATGGACCTCACCATCTATGATTAATTTCCAACCGTTAAGATCGTAGTTGATTGCGCGTTCAGGTATTCCGCTGTTATTACGTACGAAATGCCTTTCTGTAGGGGTAACATAATCGTTAAGATAGTGCGGGGCAAACTCACCATTGAATGGACTTTCAGTATGAACAAGCATGTCTGACTTTGGGAGTTCTGCTGCTTGCAGATCATCAAAGACAACAGGCATGAGCCCTCTACTGAACAAGCCTTGATTGACGGCTTCACAGCCTGCTCCAAAAGTTCCAATACTTGCAAGTAATGCTACTTTACCAATGTTGAAAAGAAAATCACGTCTTGTGGTTGGTATGCTATCTAAAAAATCCTTGTTATTGGATTCGTGTAATGAATGTTGCATGGCAAGCGTTTCTGTTCAAAGTGCTGTGTCGGGGCACAAAGACCCCGACCTACAATGTCTAAGACGCGTTAATCTGTTTTGATATTAATCATCATCGCGTTCACTAAGCAACTCACCACGTGCGAGACGTTCTGCGTTCTCGGTTGACCACAATATATTCTTCATGAGTTTCTGTGCGGTGATATAACGTGTCGCTGCCAATAGATGCATTCGCTTTTCTTCCGTGTCGTTTGACAAGTCGTAATGGCGGAATGCAACTTCAAGAACTTGGAACATGTGGAGTTCAGCATCTTCACGGAGTAGGATATGTGCAAGCGTCCGTTTGAGTGGTTCAACATCATGCCCTTCTTCCAGATACTGATTGACGAGTATTTCTGCTTCGTAGACTTTTTGGAAGTCTGCGAATTCTTGTAGTCGTTCTAACATCTTGCCAGCTGATGCGTAAGTTTCATCAAGTCGCTGCCCAGGTTTGGGAATACGTGCGGCAGGCATGTTCAACCAACGCAAGTATGCCAAGTAGACCACACCATGAAAGATACCACGTAACAGGTTTGCACTTGGGGCATATTGAAAAGCATGATAGAGAGCATGAGAGTATGAATAAATATTCGCTACATCGTGCCAGTCACCTTCGTTTTTCAGATGGAACCGTGCAGTGCGAATTGCGGAGGCATAGGTCATTGCGCGGCAGATGTCAGTTGGATCAACACCTTTGCGTAGTTGCTGTTCTACCTCTGCGACAGTAGGTTCAAAATCGTCAGCAAGCAGTGTCTGTGCAAACGCTGATATATCTAACTCTGCACTGTTATTTTGATTGTCCTCCCACATACTATCAAGATTTTTAAAAATGGGTCGTAAAACAGGCACGGAGTCTGCCCATCGGGAAGTTTCTTCATGTCGTGTTCTACTAACAAGGTCAACGACTATTGGACGCAAAATCTCGTGTGATCCTTCCCATTTGACATAATCCAACGCTTCAAACATTTTATTCGCAAAATCAAGTGCGTGTCCGTCTCCAGTAAAGTAATAGTCTGTTGCTGCTGTGTAGACAAAGTCCGCGATAACAGATTTATCATAGTCTCTGTCGTTAAGCGTTAGCAAAATGCGTTCGGCTGCGCCTCTGTGGCGTTTATCCACAAAATAACGGAACCATCGCAGCAGCGTTTCTAAGTCGTGATCATCTTTGACTCGTGGGAAAGGTGCGCGATAAGGTCTTGCACTTCCTGTGGTTCTGCGACTAATCTGGCTTAATCCGTGTACGAGAAATAGGTTATGGTCATTTGGGTCAACGTCATCCCACAGGTTCGCTGCCAGGGTAAGGATTGCTACACCTGACGACCATCCGTCACTGCTTTTATGTGCACCGTAGTGGAGTCCCTGTTGAATGATAACTTCTGGGGGTGCGCCTGCATCACGAAGTGCTGTAACAGCTTTTGCGATGAAAAAGGTGCTTCGGTCTTTGAGTCCGCGTTCAAGGGCGCGTTTGCCGTTTGCAATGACACGTTGTTTTGCTGCCTCTCGTTCCCCTTTCGCTAACCCGACATATAGATATCCGTCTTCTCTGGCTTCAACGGGAAATGCCTTTAAGTCATCTCCTGACGCAAGGAAGCACGCACCTGATTTCAAGTCAAATTCCCAGTGGTGCCAATGGCATATCAGAACACCATCACGTATACTCCCTTTTGACATCGGATACCCCATGTGTGGACAACGATTGTCTACGGCGTAAAAACTACCGTTGTTCTTGAAAACAGCCAGATGTGTTCCGTTGACGTGAAAGGGTTTGCCTTCGAGATCTTCAAAGTCCTCAGCGGGGCAGAGTTGGTGGTAGACAAGTTCGGTTTCGTCTATTTCAATTGGGGGTATCGGTTCAACATGGATGGTACCGACACCGGTTTCCTCAAGAGCAGAAGTTGTATCTTGCATAATGTGCCTCCTATTGACGATATTGCTTCTCATTGCTGTTTGACAAATAGGTCGCGTGTATTATTACGTCAGAGTATATTCAACTTACTTAAAAAAGTAAAGAAAAAAGAGGGAATTTGCGGATCAAGTTATGGTAAATTCTGACAATTATTGCGTTACGTTGTTTACTAATATGTGTCTTAAATTGTGACTTTTGCACGTCACAGTGACGTTTTGCATCCAGTCAGGACAAGGAAAGTGACGCGA
>VYFM01000476.1 GCA_009842375.1 Candidatus Poribacteria bacterium
AGGTTGCCTCGCCCAGAAAGCAAGTGTGCTTCTAATCGGACGGGGAAACCCCGCCCCTACAAGTGATTTATGAGATGCGCTCTATACAAAAAAGTAGATGATACAAATCCTTCATCAATTCAGTCAAAATACAAAATAGGAGATAAGTAATAGATGCGTAAACAGGAAATCAAAGTCGCAGCATGCCAGTTACTTACAAGTAAAGATGTGGTTATAAGCACAGAGAAAGTGCTGCAACAAATTGAAATATGTGCTGAAATGCAGATACAGATTGCTGCATTTCCAGAAGGGAGTCTGTTTGGTTATTGTTGTGAGACTGAATATTGGGAACAGATTTCTCCGCAAGTATTTAAGGAAGCAGAAGCAAAAATAGCAGCTGCTGCACGCAAGTATAAAATAGCAGTTATTGTTGGTTCTGCACATCACGATGGAGAAAACTGGCACAACGACTTGGCAATCTTTGATCAACAAGGTAGCCTAAAGTACCGTTATGGGAAAACATTTCTTGCTGGAGAAAAGTGGTGTACGAATAATCAAGGTAAATTACCTATTGTGAAATTAGCAGGTGTGGATTGTTGCTTTATCATCTGCCATGATGTGCGTTATCCTGAGCTCGTGAAACTCCCCGCAGCGATGGGTGCACAAATATGCTTCTTTTGCTCTTGCGAATCAGGTTTGTTGTCTGAATATAAACTTTCTGCGTATCGTGCAATGCCTATCTCACGTGCAACAGAAAACGGGATATATCTTGTGATGGCAAACACTCCTGCAAATCCTGATGATATTAAAGCACCGGGTTCTTCACATGGAAACTCAAAGATTATTCATCCGAACGGGAATGTTATAAAAGAAGCAGGTTTTTTCGGTGATGAGATTGTTTCGGCGACAATTGACCTATCACAAGCAAAGGGTTCACAAGCAAAACGAACTTACAATGAGAATACGATTCTTAGAGAATGGTTTCAAAAAGGGTGTGATTTCATTGATAAGGTATAGAACTATTATATTCAGTATACAGAACACTTAACATCTCAGAGACAACTAAGGTGGTTCTCAGGAAAGTAGTAAGATAATAACGTGAGGAATTGATTAGATTAAACCTCATAAATGTCCTCGCGTCGTTTCGCTACCTTATGTCGTACAAGTGCCTGTAGGTCTTGTGGCATTCGTGCATAGGTCTCTGGAAAAACAGGTTGGTGTCCACCTTCCCGCATCAGATTCCACCAAGCAGGATAGTAAGCAATATTTAATGCCATACGATGTTGGTCATTAGTTGTGTTTGCACCTTGTCCGTGCCATGTTCCACCTTGCCACAATAGAACAGAACCACGTCTTCCACAGACAGGGACAGGATGAATGTTTACAATATCGGATTGTGTTGGTCTTCGTCGTGCGTTATGGCTAAATGGCACAACGAGTGTCGCACCGTTTTCAACGGTAAAATCCGTGATCATCCATATCGAATTAATCATCCACGGTGTTTCAGGTAAATGTGCAGGCAAATCGTGTGTCGAATCAGAATGGATACCTCCCTGAGGAGCACATGGCTTGACCCATTTCGTGCATGCTTCTCCTAACCGTGCGCTATCTCCGAGAAAATGGCGGACAACCTGTAGTACCTCTGGATGTGCGATGCATTCCCAGCACATTTCATCAAGATTGACCGCACCGAAAAGAGTTTGGTATAACTCAGCATTCGGATCTTGAAAAAATTGACGGTTCTCAGGATTTTGGTGTAGTTGGTAGTATTTCTCCGCCATTGCATCTGCTTTTTCTGTGGAGATCACATTCTCAATCAGACAATATCCAAGTGTTTCAAGATGTTCTATTGCATCTTGTTGTGGCATTGATATAAACTCCTGCATCATTCATTTCAGAAAACAAACGGTCTGTGTTATATTGAATACAACTACCTCTCCCTATCAGATATTAGTAGGTCAAATGAATTGCTTTGCCAACCACCTTCCATCACAATATTATCTCGTGTATCCTGTAGTCGTTTAACCATACGATCTTTCATTCGACGGAGCACATGTTTATATCCAAGATGAGTAGCAAGATTGGTAAGTTCGTGTGGATCACTTTGCATATCGTATAGTTCATCTTCGCTATATGGATTGTAGACATATTTCCAAGAATCTGTACGCACCATCCGCACAGTAGCAAGCGTTGGTTCGTATCCATGAAATTCTGCAAAGACATCATCATGCCAATCATCCACTGTTTCTCCTTTTAGTAGAGGAACAATTGATCTGCCGTCAAGATTGTCAGGCATCTTTGCTTCACCAATTTCTAAAAAAGTTGGCATTAGATCAACAAGATTAACAAATTCATCACAAGTACTACCCGGTTGGGTTACTCCAGGATAACGTATTACAAGCGGTATATGATGAGTCTCTTCATACATATGAAAACCTTTGTTGAAAAGTCTATGGCTACCAAGCATATCCCCATGGTCAGTTGAAAAGATGACAATAGTATTTTCTGCTAATCCATTTTCCTCAAGACAATCAGTAATTCGTTGAACCTGATCATCAATAAAGGTGCAGAAACCCCAGTATGCAGCGATGACCTTTTGCCAATCTTTCCATGTCAAGTGACTCGAATTCCATCGGAGCATCTCTTTCTGTTGTATGAGTGGTTTGTTTATAAACTGCTCATCAAAGTTACCCCATCGTTCTACAGAATCTGGATCGTACATCGTATCGTAAGGTTCAGGTACGGCATAAGGAAAGTGTGGACCGAAGAAATTTGCTGCAATCATAAATGGTTGGTCAGATCCGGTGTATCCATTGATTAGTTCTATTGTTTTATCTGATGTCCATGATTCCATCGTTCGTTCTACGGGAAGAGGAAGCCTACCATAAAAAGGCGCATCACCACCCCATTCATAAGGTTGAACTGCATCTCGGTCAATACGGAAATCTATTCCATCGTCGCGCAACCATTGGTGCCATTCGCTATAAGGATGCCATTTGTCGTATCCCCAAAAATCTGTATCGCCTTGTTTAGCAAGGTGCCATTTTCCTACACATGCCACGTTATATCCTGCTGCCTTTAGCAGCTGTGGATATGCGGGTTTATCAAGTATTTGATCTGAAAACACACCGTTGAAATTCCCCATGTTTGATAGTTGTCCATGGTTATGTGGATAGAGTCCTGTGAGTAATGAACCACGTGCAGGCGAACAGAGTGCAATTGGTGTATATGCTTTTGTAAAACGCATACCTGTTTCTGCTATATTGTCTACTGTAGGTGTTTGGCACACGGGAGCACCGTTGCATCCCAATGAATCGTAACGTTGCTGGTCTGTAAGTAGAAATAGAATATTTGGTGATTGTGCCATAATGCCTCCTTATGGGATTCATGGTGTATAAGTTCTTTGAAGACAATCTGCTATAGAATTCCACCAATTGTCATCATCATTTACACTTAGTATATGTGTGTGTTGAGGGGAATCATTCGCACCTAAACTCTTTTCTATAATATGTGTGTCAGGATTAGATTCAAGGAACTCTGATATTGTATTTTCCAAACGTTCGGAAGAACGAATTGCAATAACGTTGATAATCTCAGCCACCTCTAAATTCAAGAAGTAATCAATATTCCAGAACAGATTCTTACCACTTATTGGTAATGGATTGGGTGGTCCTAACTGGGATTTGTTGAATTCCTTTATCATATCATCTCTGATAGTGTGTGGTGGTTTGTTGCCAGTTCTGGTAGTATGTCTTACAAGTCGCCGAGCAAGAGATGTTGATCCTTTTTCTGATAGAGCAGAACCAACGTAGGTATAATCTCCAGCAGGCAATGGAATTAACTTCCCTTTCTTAAATCCACCGAATTTTAGTTTGATTGATTCTTTTAGTCGAATCCGTAATATGTAAGTACCTGCTTGCGAGTTTTCTCCGATGATGAGAATATTCGGTATATCCAAAGTCTCTCCTATAACACCTAATTCTCTGTGAGTATAACGATTCCACTTGGTTGAGTCAAGAAAAAATGAAACTATCAATTGCGCGTATGAGTGT
>VYFM01000373.1 GCA_009842375.1 Candidatus Poribacteria bacterium
TCGGTTTAAGTCCTACAGCCCAAAAGTGTGCATATATTTTTGGATTTCACTATAATACAAAGGAGAAATTATGGAACGTAAACCTAATTTAATTTTCGTATTTGGAGACCAGCACCGTCAATGCGATGTCGGGTGTGCAGGCAATCCACAAGTGCAAACACCTGCTATGGATAAACTCGCGCAGGAAGGTATGTTCTTTCCAAACACTTTTACAAACGTCCCAATATGTGTCCCTGCACGCGGATCTCTGATGACAGGGAAACATCCCTTAAGCCACAAAGCAGTTTCCAACGATCTACCGCTCCCATTAACTGAAACAGGTATCGCGCAGGTCTTCAAAGACGATGGGTATGCAACTGGCTATATCGGTAAATGGCATCTTGGTGGAGTGCCAAGAGATAAGTTTATTACACCTGAGATGCGGTTCGGTTTTGACCATTGGGTCGGATGGAATTGCCATCACAACTACTTCAATGCACCATATCACGATACAGACGGGAACAAAATGCAGATTGAAGGTTACGAACCAGATTTCCAAACGGATCAGGCGATACAATACTGCCGCGACCACGTTGATGAACCTTTCTGTCTCTATGTCAGCTGGGGACCACCACATAATCCCTATGAACATGTGCCTGATAAGTATAAAGAAATGTATCCACCAGATGAAATCCAATTACGTCCAAACGCAGTAGATACCCCAGCAAATAGGAAAGATATATCAGGATATTACGCGCATATCACTGCCTTAGATGAAAACTTAGGTCGTTTGATGGATGCACTTGATGATATCGGCATTGCAGAGGATACTATCCTTGTCTATACTTCTGACCATGGGGATATGCTTGGAAGTCACGGACATAATCGGAAGGAACGTCCGTGGGATGAATCAAGTCGTATTCCGTTTATGATGCGATATCCCCGCAAAATTCCAGCAGGGGTTACCCGTGATACCTTACTCAGTCTTGTTGATTTTATGCCGTCAATGCTATCTTTATGTGATTTACTAATTCCTGAAGATGTTGAAGGTATTGACCTTTCAGATGCAATGTTTGGTAAAGAAATTGACGAACCGCAATCAGTTCTTCTTGAATTGCCTTTACATGGAGGAGAGGGAAATAATTTCGGTCTAACGGAATGGCGAGGTGTCCGTACCCATCGCTACACTTATGCGCGACATTATAATGGAACAGGTTGGCTCCTCTATGATAACGATAATGATCCATATCAAATGAATAATCTTATTGATGATGCTAACTCACAAATAATACGGGATGAGTTAGAGGAAGAACTCCAACAGTGGCTAAAAAGAGTAAACGATCCATGCATCGCGGGTATAGATCACATTCGTCAACTTGGACTCGCAGAATTGTGGAATCTCAGCGAACAGCGATTAGGTGGAAGAAAACCGCGTTGGGCATAAGGGCAGAAGCATGAAAAAGCGGGTGATGATTATTGGTTGGGATTGTGCTGCTCCAAAACTGGTATTTGATGCATTCAAAGACGACATGCCAAATACACATCAGTTGATGCAGGAGGGTATATATGGAAAATTGGAAAGCACTATCCCTCCTATTACCGTACCTGCCTGGATGTGTATGATGACAAGTCGTGATCCGGGTGAACTCGGTATCTACGGTTTCCGTAATCGGCAAGATTACTCTTATGATGCCTTGACCATTCCCAACGCTCATTCCATCAAAGTGCCGACACTCTGGGATCTGCTTGGACAACATCATAAACGTTCTGTCGTTTTAGGTGTACCACTTACCTATCCTCCTAAGCCGTTTCCCGGCTGGATGGTTACCAGTTTTCTAACACCAGTTGATCCAAACTACCCTGTGACAGAAACCAATCTGCAGTGGACCTTTCCACCACGACTGACACGGGAAATCGCACGAGTTGCACCTGAATACATGATTGATTTACCGGATTTTCGCACGGATAAACGCGCTGAGTTGGAAAATCAGTTATACAAAATGACACAAGCTCGTTTTAAACTTGCACGGTATTTACTTGATAAAAAAACATGGGATTTCTTTATGATGGTGGAAATGGGTTCCGACAGACTACATCATGCATTTTGGCGTTATTGGGATAAAACGCATCCTAAGTATGAACCGAAATCACCTTTTGCGGATACAATGCGTAATTACTATCGTACACTTGATGAAGAACTTGGGAAAATGTTGACCTATGTTTATGAGGACACGACTGTCATGATAGTTTCTGATCATGGTGCTAAAAGGATGGATGGAGGTATCTGCATCAATGAATGGCTAAGGAAACACGGTTATTTGACGCTAAAAACCCAACCACAAAACGTTACACGGTTTACGACTGAAATGGTAGATTGGCAACAGACAAAAGCTTGGGGAGAAGGTGGATATTATGGTCGAATTTTTCTAAATGTTGCAGGACGAGAACCTGATGGAATTGTCAATGCTGAGAATTATGAAGGTGTTCGCGATGAGTTAATGAAGCAACTTGAAAGAATTGTTGACGAATCGGGACAGAACATCAATACACGAGTATTTAAACCTGAGGAGGTATATCAAGAGTGTAACAACATTGCACCAGATCTTATCGTTTACTTCGGTGACCTCAATTGGCGTTCTGTCGGTAGTGTTGGATACAATAGCATCTATACTTATGAAAACGATACCGGTCCTGACGATTGTAACCATGCAGAGATGGGAATGTTTATACTCAAAGATGGAAGACAAAAAGATGGACCAGTTACTGCGAAAAGTATTTACGATATTGCTCCAACAGTCCTAAAAGAATTTGACATTGACATCCCCGAGGCAATGCAGGGTAAACCGATTTAGGAAGTCACAGCATTAACAATTGCCTCTGAAACAACTTCCGCAGCAAGGATACCGATAGTATTCAAATTGCTGCAAGTGTGATCACCCGTAGCAAGAGTAAAGAGTGTATCTCCATCAAACATAGTATGCGAAGGACGTATTGCACGTGCTATTCCATCGTGTGCCATCTCTGCAACGCGTGTGGCTTCTGCAATAGATAGCACAGCGTTTGTCGCAACAACACCGATGGTAGTATTTGTACCAGGAACAACACTCAAATCTAAGATCCGTTCCGTTATGTCTACAAAATTGTCATCAATCTTTCCTCCTGCAACAATCTCACCAGTGGACGGATGGACGACATTACCAAGGGCATTCACAACCAAGAGGGCAGCAACTGTTAGACCGTTATTAAGATGTCTACACGCTGAACCAACCCCTCCCTCAGAAGGGATAACACCATGGGCTTTGCCAACAGTAGCACCAGTCCCCGCACCAATAATACCCATTGCTACAGGTTCAGATGTGGCATTGAGACATGTCTGATATCCCATCTGTTTGTCCGGACGAACAAATGCATCACCAACGTGCAGGTCAAATATAACTGCAGCAGGAACAATTGGCACACGAACAGACCCAGCAGGAAAACCTATGTCCTTCTCTTCAAGAAATTGGACCACACCCCCCGCAGCATCTAACCCGAAAGCACTTCCACCTGTCAGTAAGACAGCATGTGCTTTCTGAATTAAACGACCCGGACGAATAGATTCTGTTTCTCGCGTCCCAGGAGCAGCACCTCGAACATCAACCCCAGCAGTTGCCCCATCTGGACAGAGGATTACGGTACATCCTGTCCGTGCAGTCATATCTGTTGCGTGTCCGACCTGTATTCCCCCAATCGCTGTGAGTGTTTGATTCGGTATTGTCATAAATTAACTATAACGGAATCAGACAGAATCTGCAAGATTTATTGTATTCAGGGTTATTTAGTTTGCAATATTTCGGACACATTATCTTACAAACGTGAATTTCTTGTCTTAGAGTTGTAGGTCGGAGTGAGCGTAGCGAAGTCCGACACGTAACATTTCAATTGGTTTCCCATGTCGGACTTCGCTACCCTCACTCCGACCTACAAGATAATGATCCTTTGTCATTTAGAAATGGTATTACAAACGTGAATTTCTTGTTTTAGAGTTGTAGGTCGGAGTGAGCGTAGCGA
>VYFM01000027.1 GCA_009842375.1 Candidatus Poribacteria bacterium
CATAAATGCAGTATACCTTATTTCTTATGTGGTGTCAAAGAAAAATCTGAAGAGTTTATATGATAGAATACAGTTGAAATTTGTTGGTTGGATATGTTATTATTATCGGCAACGATCTGCATTGCGAAGGAGAAGATTCTTGAGTAAACCGCTAAAAGGATTTATTACATACTCACACGAGGATACTGCACAAAAAGACGAATTACGCAAACAGCTTGCTGTAATGGAACAGCAAAACGAGTTAATCACTTGGGAAGATAGTCAACTCATTGCAGGAGACAAGGCATCTCAAGATGATATTCTCAAAAAGGTTGCTGATTCGGACTTGATCTTATATCTCGCTTCTGCAGCGAGTCTTGCCTCCAAAAACTGTAAAAGTGAATTAGAGGAAGCATTAAAACGAGAAATAAGGGTTCTTCCGATTATCCTTGAACATTGCGATTGGCTCAACCATCAAATCAGCGGTTTTGAAGTTCTACCTCACAAAGGTAAACCAATTAGCAATTGGGAGGATAAAAGTGAAGGTTGGCAAAATGTAGTCAATGGGGTCCGTAAAGTCGTTTACAAAATGCAGTCTGAGTCAGATGTTTCATCCGAAATATCTCAGGCAGAAATACTGTCTGAATTGGTCTGTCAACGAGGGAACACATTGTTACTTCTGGGAAAAATAGAAGAAGCTATCAAAGTTTATTCACAGACAATTGACTTGAATCCACAACATGCTTTTGCTTATAATAATCGCGGTATTGCCTATGACAAAAAATTTGAGATTAATATAGCCCTTGAAGACTATAATAAGGCAATACTACTCAAAGACGATTTTGTCGAAGTATATTTCAATCGCGGCACGATTTTTGGGAAAACCGGTGAGAGTGACAAGGCAATTGAAGATTTTGACAAAGCGATACAATTGGATCCGCAATTTGCTCTTGCCTATAGCCATCGTGGTAATGTCTATGAAGAAAAAAACAATATAGAAAGAGCAATTAAAGAACATAGTAAAGCAATAACACTAGATCCAAAAGAACCTATATTCTACAACAATCGAGGTATTGGATATGGAAAATTAGGAAAGTTTGATCTTGCTATCAAAGATTTTGACAAAGCACTAGAACTTAAAACAGATTATGTCTTTGCCTATAATAATCGGGGTGCTATCTATCGTAGCAAAGGTGAGTTTGATAAATCTATTGAAGATTGCAGCACAGCGATACTACTGGACCGAAACTATGCTGAACCCTACAATAACCGAGGTGCTGCATACCGCAACAAAGGTAAAATTGATCTAGCCATTCAAGATTATGATATGGCAATACATTTAAAACGCGATTTCTTTCAAGCTTATTATAACCGTGGTCTTACTTACCATGAGACAGGCAAAATTGATCTCGCAATTGAAAACTATAACAGAGCAATAAAAATCAAACCGCAACATGCCCATCCCTATAACAATCGCGGCAATATTTATCTTCTCAAAGGCGATTTAGAACGTGCCATTGCAGATTATAGTGAAGCAATAAATTTAAATTCGGAACTTGCCCAACCGTTTTATAATCGCGCAGAAGTATGGTTGCGTTTAGAAAAATGGGAAAAAGCCAAGGAAGACCTAACAACTGCCAAGAAAATGGGTGTAGACATCACTGCCGCATTCCATGACTCCTACAAAAATGTTGAGAAGTATGAGAAGCAGTATGGTGTTAAGTTACCAGAAGGCATCACACTCTTGCTGACAGAACGTCGGCGGACCCGTTATCCCAAGACACAAAAAACGTTAGATGCTGATGGTAATCCAATTGAATCACCAAATGTAGTTAATTTACGTGAGCAGCTTCGGAATGCTGGGATTCCGTTAGGCGAATATATCAAAACAAAACCAGTTTTCGGCATCAACACGGTACCGACTGAAGTGTTTGTCGTAGACAATGCAACACGAGATACACTCGTTACATCACAACCTTCATCCGCAGATATTTTGAAGCCGTTTTTGCATGGAAAGGATCTAAGACGTTGGCATGTTGACACACCGCATCAGTGGCTCATCTTTACCTATCGTGGTATAGCAATAGACGACTATCCAGCAGTTCTAAAGTATTTGGAAAAACACCAAGAACCCCTAAGTAAAAGAAAAGGTAAACAGGAATGGTATGAGTTGCCAGTGTCTATTGACGATGTGGAACGTTTTGCACAACCGAAACTGGTTTGTCCATACACTTATAACCATCAAACTTTTGCTGTTGATGCTGCTGGTTATTATTATGGGACTACGTCTTATCTAATTCCTACAGAGGAAACGTGGCTCTGTGGTCTTCTCAATTCCCGCACTGTAGAGTGGTTTTACTCACAGGTATCAGATCAATTGACAGGGGCAGCACTTAAGGTGCGAAGCAGTTATATTCAACAAATTCCGATTCCTGACCTAACGCCAACACAAAAGGCACTCATTGCTAAAATCGTCGATTATCTGATCTATCTTCAGCAACAGCCAACGATAAACAGTAAGGAATTAGCACACGCGCGCGACCGTATAATGCTCGGATATTTTGAACGAATTATTGATGGCTTAGTTTATGAATCTTATCTGTCTGAAGATCTTCATAAAGGAGACAAGCATTTTTTCCAACCGTTGTTGGACGAACAGTTGCAGTTGCCTTCACATGAGGAAATTCAGGGTGATAAAATGACCGTGTTACGAAACATCTTTGAGCTGCTGTATGAAAGAACGCATCCTATTCGGCGCAACCTTTACTATCTGGACAGCGTAAAATCAGTACGTATAATTGAAGGTAAAATTTGAAAATAACTAACATTGAGATTAAGAACTTTAGAGCGTTTCCAAAAACCTATCAAATAAATCTAAGCAAAGCAGGAAAGAACCTACTGGTTTACGGAGAAAACGGGAGTGGAAAATCGTCGCTGTACCTCGCCTTAAAGTTGTTCCTTGAATCTGGTATAGATCAAGACAATACTGAGTTTGAGAACCATCAGAACATTTTTACTGAAGATCCAGGTTATATCAAGCTTTCTATTCGAGCGAATCAGTGGTCAAAGGAGGATACTTATGAATGGTCGCAGCGCGTTAAGGAAGAAACAAATGATGAACTGATTATTGAAGCATCAAAGTCAAAAGGATTTCTTGACTACAAGTCACTACTGGAGACTCACTATCTCCACAGAGAAAGCCAGACCGTGAATCTGTTCAATTTGTTAGTTAGAACACTTCTCGCAAATACTATTAACCCATTAACAGATAGAAGCCTTAATGAAGATTGGAATGATATTCAAGGACCTTATCCCCGTAGTAACGCGAAACACCAAATTGCAGACATTAAACAACAGATTTCAGTTTTTAACGATGAGTTATTTAATAGATTGAAAGAACTACGTCCGAAAGTATCCGAGATTCTCAACAAGTTTGGATATGATGTTGCACTTGATTTTGTGTTCGATGGGGTTACATACAACGAAAGAAAAAAGACACTTGATAACCAACAACTTCTCTTAAGAGTCAACTTTTTTAATACACAAATTCCGTCACATCACCTATTCCTCAATGAAGCAAAATTGTCAGCAATTGCGATTTCCATTTACCTTTCGTCAATCCTGCTTCAACCAGAAAGCGATTTAAAAATTCTCGCGCTTGATGACGTGCTAATTGGTTTGGACATGTCCAACCGATTTCCTGTACTTGATATTTTAGAAGAGTATTTTGAAGGCTATCAAATCTTTTTAACGACTTACGATAAGGCATGGTATGATATTGCTAAACAACGGCTGGGTGAGAAGAATTGGAAATACACTGAATTCTATTTCAATGCAACTGACGAATACGAAATACCTGTCTGTACAGAAGATAAACCATACTTAAAGAAGGCTGAAGAATATCTTAAGTTGAATGATTACAAAGCCTGTGCAGTTTATCTCCGTACCGCTTTTGAAAAGATAATCAAGAATTTTTGTGATAAGAGAAATCTTCGAGTTAGAT
>VYFM01000275.1 GCA_009842375.1 Candidatus Poribacteria bacterium
CTGAAAGTTAATAAATGAATTCATAAAGGCGAGATTTATGGCTCTTGAACTAAGAATGCTCCAGATGGACCAGACGATGACAAAGGGAAAAATCGGGAAATGGCTTGTTAAAGAAGGCGATACCGTCACGGAAGGGCAACCCTTACTGGAGATAGAAACTGATAAAGTTGTGCATGAACAGGAGTCCCCTGCTGATGGTATTATCGCACAAATTCTTCCCGAAGAAGGAAGCGATGTACCTGTCAATGCATTGTTAGCGATTATCGCGGCACCCGGTGAAGAGGTAGAACGTGTGGAAGCAGATATTATTGATGTACCACCTCAGACAGACCAATCTGAGCAGACAACAACCAAACCCGCTATCTCAACAAAAACACAGCCTTCATCAACTATACCCACAAATATAAAAGTTTCACCTACAGCAAAAGAACTGGCGGAGAAACTGAGCATTGACTTGACACAGGTAAAAGCATCTGGTCCTGGTGGTCGTATTCTTGAAAGTGACATCAATCGTTTCATTGAAACAAGAGCGGAAACATCAACAGGAACTGAACGTCTTAAAGCCTCACCGCTTGCACGACGTTTAGCAAAGGAATTCGGACTTGATCTTACAACAATTAACGGGTCAGGTCATGAAGGTAGAATTGTCCGTGATGACGTGCTGCAAGTCGCGAATGAAATTCCTACTCAGGTGTTACAAACAGAACCTGCAGCATCAGAGATAATTGAACTTAGCGGTATCCGTAAAATCATCGCTGAACGGATGACGATGAGTGTACAGACAAACGCAAGTGTTACGCTCCATACTGAAGTAGACGCAACAAACCTTGTTGAATTACGCGGGCAACTCAATGAAATCGTACAAGAACAAGAGATAAATATCACCTACACCGATCTAATAATTAAGATTGTTGCTACTGTTTTACGCGAACATCCAAATATAAACGCAACCCTTACTGATGAAGGAATACACCTATTAGCAGATATCAATATCGGGGTAGCAGTTGCATTAGAAGATGGACTTGTCGTACCGGTTGTCCGTAATGTGGATAAGATAGGTTTAGGTGAAATCTCTGCTCAGATTAAATCCTTAGCAGAAAAAGCGCGTAATAATCAACTCACACCAGGAGAACTTCAAGGCGGCACTTTCACATTGACAAATCTCGGCAATTATGGAGTAGATGCCTTCACACCTATCATCAATCCACCTGAGGCTGCTATACTTGGGGTAGGTCGGATACTAAAAAAACCAGTCGTACACAATGATGAAATTACAATTCGACACATGCTCTCATTAAGCTTGACATTTGACCATAGAATTATTGATGGTGCTCCTGCTGCACAGTTTTTAAATTCAGTATCACAATATACTCAAAATCCGTATCTATTACTTGTATAGGTTTATATCATGAGAAAATGTGTATATATTATCCTTGTTATTTGTCTGTTATCAGTGGTTTCTGCACAAGAAACAACATTTGATAGTTTACTCACATCAGATGTGAATACGGATGGTGTAATAAACATACTTGATTTGACTTACGTAGCCTCACACATTGGTGAAACGCCAAATGACGAACTGTCTCCCAATCCAGATATCAACGGAGACAACGTTATAAACATTCTAGACCTGGTACTGATTGCAAGTCATTTCGGGAAATATTCTGGTATTCCACTTGAGTTATCGGATGAGTCTTTTGATAGCACTATCCGTGATATAAAATTACCTGTTTTGGTAGAATTCAAGTCCGATTACTGAATCTACTGCGTATTAATGAAACCGGTGGTTTCTGAAATTGCAGTAGAGTTTCGCGATGTATTCGTTGTAGCAAAGTTAGATGTGAATTACAACCCTATAAAAACAGCAGAATATCAAATCCGAGGCACACCAACATACAAACTATTTTATGAAGGGAATGTTGTGAGTACTATTCTTGGGGCTATGCCGAAGGAGAAATTGGTAGAACGGATCCTTGTAAGTTTATTGACGGTGATAGAACCACCACTCACAGATGAGCAGACCGACAGCGAATAGTACAACCCATTGCCACACCTGTTGAGTAATAGGTTGAAGACTTTCTGTTTCCTTTCCTATTTCAGGTGATTCTGTTGAGAAATATGGCAAGGTAGATTCATTTGGATCAAGTAAATTGACAGCAAACCGTTCAAATATCAAATCCTCATCAAGTATGGAATAAACACCTATTTGGTCTGTATCTGTGAATACATCGCTGCCTAATTCTACTAAAGTCCCATCTGGTTTTTGCACACGAAAGGTAGAGGTATCTTCGCCAGATAACTCAAAGTGTAATTGTTCACCTGTTTGAAAATACTGCCCAGTATTGTCAGTCTGTCTATCAATAGATCTAACTGGGAGTGTCCCTGACTCTAACCACGCTAAACATTGATATATTAGCAGTGGACCATCAGGAATAGTCGTTGATAAAGGAGAGAATTCCGGATTAAACGCATCAAATTCAAACACCAAATACTGATTCCCTACATTTTCTCCAATCCATACAATTGAACCTTTCTCCGTTTCAACAAGTGGAACACCCCATAGAGGTAATTTTCTTCGAACAGACTCTTTTATCTGTATATTCATCAGCGATACGTCCTGCATTATCGGATGTGTTATGTTCTCTTTGATAACACGAACAGGAGTATTTATCACTTCAACAGACGAATCCTTTAGGAAAGGCAATTCATCCTGCCAATTGATATAGACTACACCTTGAGATGGGTTGATATTGAACTGCCCTTGTTCTTTGTAGATTTCTCTATCAAAAATGACGATATCCGCATCACCAGTACCGTGATATTCGTCGGTAGAAACCTTTTGGATTTCAACGTGTTCTCCATAACTTTCCAATAGTAAATCCAAGAATGATAAGTTTCTGTTACTAACAAGAAGGATACGGTATTGGTTTTTAGCATTTAGTATTGTCCATGTTCTATTATCTATTTCAAAATCGTCTTCTACATCAACAAGGTGCAAGCTAATAGCAACGCCATCTAACCTTTCCTCAGCATTTATATTGAAAAGGACATTTTCTACCTTGCCTGAGGGAATAGATGTTATTTTTTTATCAATAGATATACCGCCTTCTAATTCAAGTTGGGTTGCAACAACTTGTTCCGTATCAGTCCAATTCTGGATTGCAGCAAATACATGGTATTGAGCCGCAATTCTTTCTGCTCTGAATTTGACAATTCCAATATTTTTCGCTTCATCACCAACTGTGATAATAGTGATTGGTACAGAGGTGACAGGTATGTTTTCAGGTGAATCGGTAATATAATATATTTGATCCTGTGGTGTATCAACATACCGTAACGCGTTATCAATAACTGATGTCAATCCTCCGCCCTTGTGTGTTGGTTGAATACTATCTACTGCAGTCCGTAGTTTTTCTTTATCTGTTGTGAATATTTGTTGAATATAAGACGAAGGAGCATGCGTTACCATAACCATCATACCTCCATCGGCAGAAACTTGATCGATATGGTTCAACACTTCATTTTTTGCATGTACCAATCGAGTTTCTCCTAACTCTCTTGATAACATACTTGCAGAGTTGTCAACAATGTATATTATTTTTCCTTGTATTATGCCCGGTATTCGTAGCGCAGGACGCGCAACACCGGTGATAATAAGAAGTAATAGTAGGCATTGTATAATTGGTAGCAATATATTACGTAGTCGTTGAAACGGGACGTTTGCTTTCTGATCCTCAGCACTGGCACGCCAAAGCATCATACTTGGTACTACGTAACGTTGTCTGCGTAGCTTGAGAAAATGCAACGCAATTAAAACTGGTATGATTCCTAACAGGTAAAACGCAGCAGGATTTAAAAACGCCATTATCAAAGTTTGGAAGTGAAATAGAGGAGAACATCAATAAATTCTAATGTTCCAGAGTTTTTTGCGATCCCTGTTGAAATGGGTGAGAGATAAATATCTCCCTCTATACCGCAA
>VYFM01000433.1 GCA_009842375.1 Candidatus Poribacteria bacterium
AAATTTATATTGTTATGAATATGAGTCTCAATATCATAAAAAGATTATCTACAGTGTTATTTTTTGTTAGCATACTATTGTTTATGTGCGTATCGTTTGTTGATGCAGCAACCCGTGAATACTGGATTGCTGCTGAGAATATCGTCTGGAATTACGCACCGAGTGGTAAAAACCTTATTCGTCCAAAAATGGGTTTGGATGTCTGGGGTAAAGTACTTGCTTATCACAAGTATCGTTATATTCAATATACCGATGACACCTATACTACACAAGTTGAACAACCTGAATGGATGGGTATTCTTGGACCTCAAATTCGTGCTGTGGAAGGTGATAGTATTAAGGTGCATTTTCTGAATCGTGCTGATAAACCACTCAGCATTCATGTTCACGGATTGCAATACGATGAAGCAAATGAAGGTGCGGATATGAAAGGACCTGGCGGTGCCGTGCCTCCGGGTGGTAAATTTACTTATCGGTGGGAAGTGAATGAGGACGCTGCACCAGGACCTAACGACTCATCATCTATTGTTTGGTTATATCATTCACATGTTGATGCTGTGACAGAAGTGTATGACGGACTGATCGGGACAATTGTTGTCACGAAGAAAGGAATGGAACGTTCTGATGACGATCCGCGTCCAAAGGATGTTGACAAAGCATTTACTACATTGTTCCTTATCTTCAATGAAAATGAGCGTGAAATAGCCGAAGATGTGCCACATGAAGTCTATGAATCACCTGAAGAGGAAGAGGAAGGCAATTTGAAGCATGCAATCAACGGATTAATCTTCGGTAATTTGAAAGGTTTAGAAGTTCAACAGGACGATAGAGTTCGTTGGCATCTGGTTGGGTTAGGTACAGAAGTGGATATGCACACAGCACACTGGCATGGACAAACCGTCTTAAACGCAGGGAAACGGACAGATGTTGTTGACCTGTTACCGGGTAGCATGGTCACTGTAGACATGATTGCAAGAACCCCAGGTAACTGGCTTTATCATTGTCACGTTGCTGACCATATTACTGCTGGCATGAATACACGTTGGCGTGTTTTGCCGAAACGTTAGTCAGCCACGATCGACAGTTCTGGACATTTTGCCATCATTGTAGTCTTAAAATATGCTATCATTGTAGTCTTAAAATATAAAGTGCACATTTGAAGTGTACACTTACGAAAATGAGTTATCCAAAAACCTTAATCTCTTCTATGGCATCTATGGTTTTAATTTTGACAAAAAGGAGATATCTATGTTTAACAATCGTTCCATAATGTTCAAATACTTGACTTCAATTCTTCTGTTGTTCACTCTCGTTGGAGTTGTGCATGCAGAAACATTAACACTCTATTCTGGTCGTAGTAAAAGTCTGGTTGATCCGATTATTCAGCAATTTGAAAAAGATACTGGTATTGAAGTAAAGGTGAGTTACGCGAATACAACCCAGTTGGCAAATAAACTCATGACAGAAGGTGAGAAGACATCAGCGTCCTTATTTTGGGCACAAGATGCAGGGGCACTTGGGGCAGTGAGTAAAAAAGGGTTATTTGCTAAACTACCGGAATCAGTTCTTACAAAAGTTCCGAAGACATTCCGAAATAGTAATGGATTATGGGTAGCAACAAGTGGTAGGGCGCGTGTCATAGCCTATTCACCTGACCGTGTTTCAATGGAGGCACTTCCTAAGAGCGTGTTTGAATTAACACAACCAAAGTGGAAAGATAAAGTCGGTTGGGCACCGCTAAACGCATCGTTTAAAGCATTTTTAACTGCAATGCGTGTGCAGGTTGGAGAGGAACGTGCAGAAAAATGGTTACGTGATATGCAGGCAAACGGAGCAAAAATTTATCCTAAGAATACGCCCATCATAGAAGCACTCGCTGCCGGTGAAATTGATCTTGGATTACCAAACCATTACTACCTATTCCGTTTTAAAAAAGGTAATTCTAAATATCCTGTTGCGCAGACCTTCTTTAAAGCAAATGATGTTGGTAATCTTGTAAATGTTGCTGGAATTGGTTTGCTAAAAAGTGGTAATAACCAAGAAACAGCGTTGAAGTTCATTGAATATCTTCTCTCATCAAAAGCACAGCAGTATTTTGTAAGTGAGGTTTTTGAATATCCCGTGACTGAAGGTGTAATCCCAAACGCGAATTTATTACCATTAGACGAATTGCTGAAAATAGTTCCTACCTTTGACTTAAATGAAATGGATGATTTAGAAGGGACTATCAAACTTCTTCGCCGCGTTGGGATAATATAGGTAAGAACTACCTTGTTTTGTGAGATATTGAGGTGAGTGATTATTCAGAAACATGCCTTTTTTCACATTGAACAAAGAAATTTTTTCTTCATCCCTGCATTCATTGTCTGTATATGCGGACTTTTTCCGTTAGTATATCTAATCGCAAAAGCAATAGATGCTGAGGGTGCCGTCCTCGTTGAAAACCTGTTTCGCACTCGCAACGCGAGGCTTTTTCTCAACACAGTATTGTTGACCATTGGTGTTTTAATCCTTGATATTCTTTTGGCAACACCGGCGGCATGGTTAACTACACATGCAAATCTACGAGGGAAACGAATCTTTAGTGTCCTTTGCACGTTGCCGTTAGCAATTCCAGGCTACGTGATGGCTTACGC
Organism: Candidatus Poribacteria bacterium; assembly: GCA_009842375.1. Taxonomy (GTDB): domain Bacteria; phylum Poribacteria; class WGA-4E; order WGA-4E; family WGA-3G; genus MSPOR6. Next base: position 2,637 of record VYFM01000433.1, read on the forward strand.
GCTCTTAGGTCTCGGTGGTAACAACGGAATATTTGCTTCGCTTTTTGGTAAAAGCCTCCCACGGCTAAGCGGTTACTGGGGGGCTTTAATCGCGCTCTCCTTCTACACTAGTCCATATCTTTTCTTAAATTTACGGTCAGCACTCTTAGGACTTGATCCAAATCTTGAAGAGTCTGCGCGCAGTCTCGGTCATAAGCAGTGGAGTGTTTTTATACGCGTCATCCTTCCTCAACTTCGTCCCGCATTCTATGCATCGGGATTGCTTATCTGTTTACATGTTCTTGGTGATTTCGGTGTTGTCTCGTTGATGCGTTTTGAAACATTTAGTTATGCACTTTACGTTGAATATGAGATTGCATTTGATGGTCACAACTACGCTTCATGGCTTGCACTTCTACTTCTTGCGTTTACAGGATGTTTGCTCTTTCTGGAAACACGTTTATTACGATCAGTAGTCTTACATCGTGCTGGTCACGGGGTATCTCGTCATCGGTCACCGATTCCACTTGGTAAATGGAAAAGTGCGGGATATACCTTCTTGATTTTACTGTTCATTGCAACTGTTGTCATACCTGCAATTACAGTATTTCTATGGATGTTCAGAGCATTTGAAGTGTCTGCATTAGATGGTTTATTAGAGGCGCTTACCGGTTCTGTGGGGATTGCTGTCCCATCCGCGATTTGTTGTGCAATTTTAGTTGTTCCCTTTGCATATATTGGGGTGCGTTATTCATCACGTTTCTCAAACATGTTAGCGCGCATCCCGTATGTCATTTATGCTATTCCACCCCTTGCATTTGCTTTAGCAATCATCCTTTTTCTGGGTAGTCCTCAGACAATTCTTTTACTCATCTGCGCTTGTATTCTACATTTCCTTGCAGAAGCAATAGGACCGGTTCGCAGTTCACTTTACCAAGCTTCACCTAACTTAGAAGAAGCAGCACGGTCACTCGGTTCTTCACCTGTAGGGGCATTTTTCCGAGCAGTATTTCCACTTATCATACGCGGTATGCTAACATCCACAGCACTTGTGTTCCTTGCAACGATGAAAGAATTACCCTTAACCCTCCTTTTACGTCCTGCCGAATATGAAACCTTAGCCGTGAATGTATGGGATTATACAGGGGAAGCAATGTTCGCACAGGCAGCTCCTTACGCATTTCTCATCTTACTTTTTTCTGCTTTATTTGTGGGACTTCTCATCCGTAAAGAGGATGCGTGACACAATTTTTCAACAATTCTTGGACATATCTGTCTAATTTTGATATAATGCGGAACTATAATATTCTGTAATCAGTTGCGTGTGTTGATTGCAACCGAAGACAGTTTACTC
>VYFM01000359.1 GCA_009842375.1 Candidatus Poribacteria bacterium
TCCTTGCACTACGAAATATACCGTGGGAAATTTTTGGCACGAAAAATGTAATTCTTAACCTACTTATACCTCTGTTAGAAGTAATTGCTTTTATATTATCCATACCCGTTCGAATATGGTTGCTACTTGGAATTCCAGTTATAATTTTATATGTTTTTTCAGTCCCTGTTGGAGCAATTTTGGGTTACTGGTTAGCCAACATGGATAGTGTAGAGGTGAACCCTCAAGAAACATAATATGTGTCCGATCCAGGATTTAATCGATTCTTTAGTACTACAATTGTTGTCTCTTAGCGAGAATTCACTCGCAAGCCGGAGGTATCACTGGACGCATGCATGATGATAAGCCAAAGGACGAATGCGGAGTATTCGGTGTCTACGGACACCCAAGAGCAGTAGAATTAACCTACTTGGGGTTACGCGCACTACAGCATCGAGGTCAAGAAAGCAGTGGCATTGTCGCATCTGATGGTGAAGGGATATCATCTCACCATGGGATGGGACTCGTTGATGCAGTGTTTAATACTGATGTGCTATCAAAACTCAATGGACACATCGCAATTGGACACAACAGGTACTCTACTGCCGGTGAGAGCACCCTTGAAAATGCACAACCTTTGGTAAGGAATTATAAACAAGGTCCTCTTGCCCTTGGACACAATGGTAATCTGGTTAATGCCTCTCCTATCCGCAATCATCTTGAAGATACCGGATCAATTTTCAGTACAAGTTTGGATACAGAAGTTGTCTTCCATTTGATTGCACATTCCCGACAAAATACTTTAGAAGATAGAATATTTGATGCATTTCGTGCCGTTGAAGGTGCATATTCGTTTGTTGTGATGGATAAGACAACGTTGATGGGAGCACGCGATCCACACGGATTTCGTCCACTGTGGATCGGAAAACTCGGTGAAGCATTTGTCCTATCCTCCGAAACATGTGCACTTGATGTCATTGAAGCTGAACCGATCCGTGAAGTAGAACCTGGTGAATTAGTCGCCCTACGTTCTATACATCGAGGGGTAGAATCCTTCCAATTTTCTCCACAAAGACCAAATTTATCTCAATGTATATTTGAATATATTTACCTCGCACGTCCAGATGGTATGATGTTTGGACACGGTGTCAACAGTACACGACGTGAATTCGGACGACAACTTGCCCGTGAGCATCCTGTCAAAGCAGATGTGGTTATCCCTGTTCCTGATTCTGCCACAATCGCTGCACTCGGATATGCAGAGGAATCAGGTATTCCTTTTGATCTTGGATTGTCAAGGAATACTTTCGTAGGACGTTCCTTCATGAACCCAACACAAGATATGCGCGAACTCATGGTGAAATTAAAATTGAATCCAATCCGTGATGTTCTTAAAGGCAAGCGGGTTATAATCGTAGATGATTCAATCATGCGCGGTACAAATAGTAGAAAACTCGTTAAAATCGTCCGTCAAGGTGGTGCAACAGCAGTACATTTACGTATTGCTTCTCCACCCAATAAATTTCCCTGTTTCTATGGTGTTGATACGCCAACACGGTCAGAACTGATTGCAAGCGAACACACTATTGATGAAATTCGAAAATATATCCGGGCTGATAGCTTGGGATATATCAGTATTGAAGGCATGTTAAAAGCAGTGAAAAAACCGAAGGACTTTTGCACTGCCTGTTTTGATGGAAAATATCGTATTACATCAAATGATGGTATACCGCGACAATTGCCACTGATTTCAGGTTAACGCCAAGGAAATTGCTATGATATATATACCAACGCCTCCTCCAAGATCAAGTCAGAAACAGCGGAAAGATTCCATCAGGAGAGAACAACGCATTCGTAACAGCAGATTGAGCACAAGACCAAGTCTTGGTAAGAAGATGGGAAATGCTCTCTCAACATCACAGGGTATGTCAACGCTGAAAATTGTTCTAATCTATTCCATACTTGGTATGGTTTTAAATTGGGTTCTTCCGCATATATTAATTCAGTTATATCCTGAAATTCTTATTGATGATGCACAATATTTTGGAACACTCGGTGCTATCATTATTACAGGTTTCTTCCTAATTATCAGTTTGATCAAAGGAATAATTATACGAAATAGAACTCAGCAAAACGGTTCAGATACTCAACCTTCAAATACACCCTTATTTAATCCAAAAAACCAGATTAACAGGAAATAATGAATGTCAGATAAAAAACCATTGACTTATGCGGATGCAGGTGTCTCCTTTGAAGCAGAATCCAAGACAATACAGCGCATAAAAGACCAAATAAAAACCACATATAGACCTGAAGTATTGAGCAATGTAGGTAGTTTTGGCGGTTTGTTCGCATTAGGTCGGTATCAGAAACCTGTCCTTGTATCCAGTACAGATAGTGTCGGTACGAAGTTGATGGTAGCATTTCAAGCAAATAAACACGATACCGTCGGTTACGATATAGTCGCACATTGTGGGAATGATATCGTAGTACAAGGTGCTGAACCCCTTTTCTTTTTGGATTATATCGGTATAGGGAAAATGGAACCTACTGTCGTTGAAGAGATAATGAAAGGGATAGTATCAGGATGCTGTGATATTGGTTGTGCATTAATTGGAGGCGAAACTGCTGAACTCTCCGGTTTATACACACTTGGAGAATATGATTTGGTTGGAACAATCGTAGGCGTTGTAGAAAAAGATGCATTAATCACAGGAGACAAAATACAACCCGGAGACAAAATTATCGCATTGGAATCAACAGGTTTGCATACAAATGGATATACACTTGCTCGTAAAATACTTTTTGACAGATGCAATTACACTGTTGATACTTATCTCACTGAACTTTCTACAACTGTCGGTGAAGAATTGCTCAAACCACACAAAAGTTATGTCAAACCTATTATACAACTCCGCGATGTCTGTGAGATAAAAGGAATTGCACATATCACAGGTGGTGGATTGCCCGGTAATGTAGAGCGAATACTACCAGAAAAATGCAAAGCAAGAATAAGTAAACAGAATTGGGATGTGCCACCTGTATTCAAACTACTCCAACGTGAAGGTGATGTAGAAGAAACAGAAATGTATCGAGTATTTAATATGGGTGTTGGTATTGTCATAGTAGTCTCACCCGATTCATTAGACACAGCAATGACTTCACTAATTGAATCGGGAGAGTCGGCATTTGAAATCGGAGAAATTGTTTCAGGGAACAAAGGAGTTGAATTGTGTCCGAATCCTTCATAAATGATACATCTCTTGAAGAAATGAAAGAACTACTTGAGAGAACGCCATTACAAGTAATAATGAAAGCGTTTGAAGAGGTAGATGATGAAGTTATCGCTGTATTTTTATTACTACTTGATGTCGCTTCAACTAAAACGAAATCTGATAGTTCTGAAGAAATTCGAAGAACACTTGCAGATGAAAATGGTTCTAAAGCACATTCAGTGAACACACTTTCAGATCATGCCCATTATATATTTGCCCAATTTCCTTATCAAAAACAGATTCGAATTGCTGAACTCTTAGCTGTTACAGAAATGGTTGATACGGAAAAAGCAAAACAGATATGGGAAGACCTAATCGGAAAAATGAAGGGCACATTGGAAAATACAATGTTTTTTGGCAACAGTGCAAAAAACATTGCAAAATTTCTCTCACAAGTTGATATTCAACGACAAAACCAGTTGATGAATGCATTAGAAAAAAAACACCCGCAATTGACAGATTCAATTGCGGACAGTTTGTTTACCTTTGAAGACCTTGCAAAAGTACCTGATGATGCTATTATCACCCTACTACAAGTATTAGAAACAAATACATTAGCACTTGCCTTATACAATGCCCCAACAGCAATTCAGGATAGATTCCATGAAAACATGTCTGCTGAAAAAGCGGAATCTATTGAAATAGAAACTGAGCAGCTCACCTTTGAACAGAAACAACTATGCACCACTGCTCAGCAGTCTGTAGTAAGTTT